>JAUIKP010000002.1 GCA_030430725.1 Nitrospiria bacterium | reverse complement strand
CCATTGATCTCGGAATCCTAGGAACCACGGACAATGAACTCTTGACCGTCAATACCGCAGGCGGGTCCGTCCAAGTCAACATGAATTATCTCTCTTCTATTACGGTTGGAACCGCACGGGCCACGAATGTCGCCGTAGCCCTCCACGATCTCCCGGATATTCCAGAACACATCGAAGGCCTGCTCGGCATGTCCTTCCTTAAACACTTTCTTGTTACGCTGGATGCGGAAAATGCTCAATTGATTCTCCGTCCCAAGCAAAAACCCTAGTCCAAAAATTTGTAGTTGCGGGATGTCCAGAATCTCTGGGCCTGTGTGGCATGGGGTTGCAAGGGAAGGACAACCATGGATTTCTGCGACAAGAATATGCAAATGCCACTTTTAAAGGTTTTAAATTTTTGATCTGTTCCTTCACGCCTTTGTGAAAAAACCCGACCAGAAAAATTCATGGAGTGTTCAAAAAGACTCGTCCAATCGCGCACCGAGACCTCTCGAACGGAAGGCCTCAGCCCTTTGGGCAAACGGACCTGAGACAAAATTTATGGGTTGGAAGAAACTGGAGGCAGAGCCCCTAAATAGGGAAAGGCACCAACCTGGATCATGGAAGAATCGGACTGGAGACGAAAATCCCCATTTTCAGGACTGACAAAGCCGGGAGCAAATTGTACATCAGTTTTCCCTGCGCGATCCGGAGCCGGCGTGGGTGGAGTCCCGGTCATGACATAATCTCCCTGGTTTCCCGACAAAGCATTAAAGGCCAACGTGGTGTGACTCCCCGGAAAGAACAAAAAACCTACGGCGCTCTGACTAATAATATTTCCCTGCACATCGGCTTGGGCCTGGTCATGGAAAGCAGCCCCGCCTCCGTTCTGAGCCAGGGTGTTTTGAATTATCCGGGCTTTAGACTGATCAGTCATCAACACGGCTTCATAAAGACTTCGAGTTATCACATTCTGTTTTAGGATCACATCCGAGTTTCCTCCGATAACCACTCCATGATCATTATGGTAAATCAGACTGCCCGATACGGTGCCGGTAGAATCCGCAAATGCTACACCTGTTGTCTCACTGTCACCGATCACACAATCCTCCAAAAATACATTCTGCACCTGTTGACTAAATACCATACCATTGACACGAATCCGTGTTAATCGCACGCCACTGCCATTAAAAATCCCAACGCCCAATCCACCATGTTGAGTGACGGACAGATCCCGAATCGTCACATTCGTGGCCCCATACGGCCATTTACCAATATGAAGAGTCCCGACCCGCCTTTTCCCCGTCAAAACGACCAGGTCCATGCCTTCACCGATAATCGACAAACCTTCCTTGCTATGCACGGTCACATCCTCGGCATAGGCTCCCGCCTTAATCACAATGGTATCACCTGACGCAGCCTGATCAATCGCTTCTTGAATCGAGGTGAAATGCCCGGATCCATCCAAGGCCACCTGCCATTCCGACGAAACAGGTTCAGAAGGCGCAAGCTCTTCAGAGTTGGCAAACGCCGACCCAGGCAGGACACACAGAATCTGGACACAGAATATGAAACCTGATCGAAAGGCGGTCAGCAAGTGTTGAACTATCACGTGGTTCATTCCCCCTTGTCCTTCTCTTGGCAGTCGATCGGCTTACCTAAAGGAAAAACTTTCATCGAGTCAATACCTCATGAAGTTTCACAGGGTCAAGCCGTTATCAAAATTTTTCCTCATTTATTGTTGCTTCCCACCCCCTATGCTATGGTTGGCTATGGTCGTCGTCGGGTTAACTGGAGGCTTGGCATCAGGAAAAACGACTGTCGCCAAAATATTTCAATCACTTGGAGCCAGGATAATTGACGCCGACGAACTGGCCAGAGTCGTTGTCAAACCTGGTAAACCGGCTTGGAGGGATATTGTCAAGGAATTCGGGACACAAGTGCTCGCCGAAGACCACACGATCAATCGCCAAGCTCTCGCGGAAATCGTATTTAAATCCCCTAAGAAATTACACGTTTTGCATGGGATCGTTCATCCCCGTATCGCCCGGGAGCAGGCCACACAGGTTAAAAGGATGCGACACGAAGATCCCTATGCGGTTATCATTTATGATGCTGCGTTATTATTGGAAGCCGGGGCACACAGGCGTATGGATCATGTCATAGTCGTCACCGCCGACCGGGCCACTCAACTCGCCCGCGCCTGCCGTCGTGATGGCCTGACCAAGGCCCAAGCCCTCCGGCGAATCAGACAACAAATGCCCCTTCGTCACAAGCTCGATTATGCCGACGCTGTATTGGATGGAACATGGTCACATACCCAGTTGCGCCGTGCGGTCCAGTCATTGTATAGGACATATATCAGTGAGGCGAGGTCACGAACGACCCGCCGCAGCCTCAATACCCCATAGACCGTTCAACTACATGTCTAACCGTAAGGAGTCCACGCATGGTGCATGACGTCATTATTCTGGGATCGGGCCCGGCCGGATTAACCGCCGCCGTCTATACCGCCCGAGCCAATCTTTCCCCCTTGCTCATCGATGGTTCGCAGCCTGGCGGACAATTAACCATCACCACCGATGTGGAAAATTTTCCCGGATTCCCTAAAGGCATCATGGGCCCTCAACTCATTCAAGACATGCGGGCCCAAGCCGAACGGTTCGGCACCCAATTTCGCCAGGGGCATGTCACCAAGGTCGATCTCCAGGTGCGCCCCTTTCAGATCACGGTTGATGACGAAGCCACTCTGGAAACCCGAACGCTGATTATCGCAACCGGAGCCTCGGCCAACTTACTGGGCCTGCCCTCCGAAAGCCGCCTCATGGGTCATGGTGTTTCGACATGTGCCACCTGCGACGGATTCTTTTTTCGTGGCAAAGAGATTGCGGTCATCGGCGGCGGTGATAGCGCCGTGGAGGAAGCCACATTTCTGACCAAATTCGCTTCAAAAGTCACCCTCGTTCATCGTCGCGATAAATTGCGCGCATCAAAAATCATGCAGGACCGAGCCATCAACAATGAAAAGATCACCTTTCAATGGAATAGTACTCTCGAAGAGGTCCTGGGTGATGACGTCGTGAAAGGCATCCGGGTTCGCAACGTACAAACCAACCAGATTGAAGAGATTCCGCTATCAGGCGTCTTCGTGGCCATCGGCCATACCCCGAACACCAGCCTGTTTACCGGACTCATCGATATGGACGAGCAAGGCTACATCCGCACTCAGCCAAATCGGTCTACCACCAACATCCCCGGCGTTTTTGCATCAGGTGATGTGCAGGATTCACATTATCGCCAAGCCATTACGGCGGCCGGATCGGGATGCATGGCGGCCATCGACGCCGAGAAATATCTAGAATCACTCCATTAATGCTTCATGTCTTAGTGCATTATCATGAACTCGCCCTCAAGGGAGGCAACCGGAAACATTTCGAATACCGGTTAGTCCAGCATCTCCGAGGAGCCCTGAAACCCCTGGCACATGTGCATGTCGAAGCACTCCAGGGACGAATACGGGTGAGCTTCGAGGATGAGGCGGCGTGGCCTAACTTGCAGGAACAGCTCAAGCGCGTATTCGGTATCGTCAATTTTTCTTTGACCAGAGCCGTACCATTAGCTTACGACCAATCCGATCTCACGGTTCTCAAAGACGCGATCGTTGCGCACCTGCCCACGCATCCTTATGCCACATTTCGGGTCAGTACCAAACGGGCAGACAAGCGATTCGTCAAAACGTCAATGGACGTGGAGCGAGAAATCGGGGCCGCCGTCGCCGACCATACCGGCAAGCGAGTCAACCTATCGCACCCCGATATGACGATTTTAGTAGAATTAGTCCCGCCCTACGCCTACTACTCCTGTCAACGGGACGCGGGACCCGGGGGACTCCCGACGGGGACGGGAGGAAAAGTCATTTGTCTCATTTCCGGTGGTATCGATTCTCCAGTGGCAGCCTATCGCATGATGAAACGTGGTTGCAAAGCCGTCTTTGTGCACTTTCACGGTCGGCCATATCTCTCCCGGGTTTCTGAAGAAAAAGTCCGCGATCAGGTCGCGTTGCTCACGAAGTACCAACTGACTTCCCGTCTTCACCTCATTCCCTTTGGTGATATTCAAAGCCAAATCGTCATCAACACGCCGCCTCCCGTGCGCGTCGTGCTTTACCGTCGATTGATGCTCCGCATCGCTGCACGAATTGCCGAGCAGGAGGAGGCATGGGCCCTCACGACCGGAGACAGCCTGGGTCAAGTGGCGTCCCAAACGCCGGAAAATATTTCTGTCATAAACGAAGCGACGTCACTTCCCATTCTTCGTCCGCTCATCGGAATGGATTAGTTGGAAATCACACAACAAGCTCAAGCGCTGGGGTCGTTCGAGACCTCTATCGAACCGGACCAAGACTGCTGCACGCTCTTCGTCCCAAAACATCCACAAACACGATGCCGGCTACCCCATATCCTCAAAGTCGAGCAAGGCCTCGACATTCCCAAGCTGGTTCAGCAAAGCCTCCAAGGAAAAGAATTGGTCGCGTTCTCTCATGCAGAACGGATGGAACGAAGGGCACCATAACCATAATAGAATGCTTTTTTACACATTAAACCACCGCCCACCATCAGACGGTAACTGTCAATACTCTGGATAAACGATATGAACAATCATATTTAGCGAAATGCTCGAATCCTACGTTCTAGTTTCAGCAAGAGATCATTCTGCAACCTTCCTACATTGGAAAAACCATAACCCAAGGAAAATCTTCAGTGAGGAACACGTGAGCATCATGCCTTCTACTGTCCTGTTTACCTGGCTCTATCGCGTTTTTGTCGGGATACTGCTTATTCAAGGCCTATGGGAACCAATACACCACGAGCTGCATCTTGGACTACCTTCCGCCTGGGCCGAACCACACAGCATTTCGGAGGAAGAAACCCACCACAATCACCCCTCCCACCATCAGGTCGCTGCTCCGCCGGTCGGACAATGGGAAGGCTCCCCGGAAGGAATTGCGTACAGCGAATTCAACCATGCGCTCGTTGGAGCCGGTGTCATACTGGTGGGCCTCAGTGAATGGCAAACAGCCATGGGCTGGCAAGCATTCATGTGGTTTCGTTGGCTGTTACCAGGGTCACTGATTGGATCAGGAATCTTCCTGTTGATCTGGAGCGATCATTTGGCATGGCCCATTGGCTCGTGGACATTAGCCGAAACCTTATCCGGCAAAGATCCTGAAGTGCTGCAACACAAAATATTCGGGATCCTGGCCTTGGCTGTCGGCCTGGTGGAGGGTTTCCTTCGGGCTGGAAAATTATCTCACGTGTTCTGGCGATCACTTCTACCGGGCTTTGCACTGGTCGGAGGCCTTATGCTGTTTCGCCACATGCATGGTCTCCATCCATCCGGCCACGACATTCAGACGCACCATAACATCATGGGCACATTGGCCTTGGCAGGTGGCGTAGTCTGGTTTGCCGGCGAGTTCATACCACGATCTCATGCGGCGTTGCAGAATACCTCCCACATCCAATTTGCATTGAAAATCCTCTGGGCTCTCCTGGTCATTACCATCGGCGTACAATTACTTTTCTACTCAGAGTCCTAATGAAATTCCCTCGCCACACAGAAATAAAGAGGAACCCACTCCTTGATAAACCTCATGCCGCATACCAACACCGCTAATGCGTGACATCATTCGGCGCATGAACTGACGATGGGGACCAACGCCAAATTCAAAGGCAGTCTGATGACCGACCAATACCGTCTCATATTCTCAACCAGGACCCCCTTCACCCTGCATCCTCCACACCATAAAGATGCAACCCCCCACTCACCATGAGGATCAGGACACAATCCGAACACCATGAATTTCCGGGATTCTCCACCAATCCAAAATTTTAACTTGGGGTAATACTCCGGGGAAATCATTCGGAGCATTTTTTAGGGTTCATGGATTCTTCGTTTTCCCGAGGAATGAAAGATGGCATCAAAACAAACAATCAAATGGATCCCTCTTGGAAACGGACCCCAATGGCAATCTAAAATTCGGTCGTATCAGCCAGAAATTTTTATTCTGATTTCATCTTCCTCTTCCATTTTCTGGATAGCGCCCTCGAGGTCAACTTCATCCGGGTTGTCTTCCCTTTGATTGAGCAATTCATTAAAGAGTTCCTTTTGCTCGAATAGATGCCCCTTCCCATTTTTCTCTTTGACGAAGGCAGCCCAAGGGATAAATTTTGTGAGGGGAAAAACCTGCCCTTCTCTCGGCGAAATATCAATGTTTAATCCCGAGATAAGAATCACCTGTTTACCCGAATAGCCGTCAGCTTTGACAAGAGTCCGATATGTCCGATCAAACTCGACTTGTGTATTGACTTGGGCCGCGGTCAACAAAGGGGATTGAGAAGTCACGATTTGATACATGGGATTGAGCAGATTTTGCTCAAGATAGCCATGCGTTTCCGGATCATCAGGAATGTCCCGTTTAAATCGGAAGAGTTCCGGCAATAGCCAATCACCAATGGTTCGACGGCCACTAACCGGCCACCTGGATTCTCCGAGCAGTCCACGAAATTCCTTGGAAGCCGGATAACATTTTGACGTGCTGTAGGATTTAAGAGGATGACATTCTCCCCTATTGTCCGGTAGAACGATTTTCTCCATATTGAGAAAAATTCCCTCACGCCTGTTTTCCCGAAGCAACTGATTATCGATAGTGACCATAAAATATTCGTCATGACGTTCCAGAAAAATATTTTCCTTCGCAAAGGTATGCTCATTCCGATACCATTGCAGGACATTCTCGATCTTCCCACAGGTAGGTCGCGTTTCAGAAAATTCCGTCTGCAAGCGTCGGTATGGTCCAAAGGCGTGAGTACCAGGATCATACCCGACATGGCTTGCATGAATGAGCACGAGATCCTTCCCATGCTCGGCATAGGGGCCATGTCGATCGGTCGAAACAATACCTCCCACGCGACCGTGATTAAAGGGAAAGGTTCCAAAATGTTTTGCCATTAAAATAATCGGGTAGCCTTGGTTTTCGTCCGAACAGAAAGCACGGGATGGAAGCATCTTCCCTTTCTCAAGTCCCAACGATCTACAAAAATTGTACAGACGTCCCATAAAGCTGCTGTAGCGGAACATCATCCCTTCGATGACAAAATCTCCGAGAATGGCCTTAATATCGACATTCGAGGAAAACATCGCTCTCCTTCGTTATCTGGTTTTTGACTATTTCACCTTGTTGACGATTTTTCATGTCGACCAAGACCTTGTGGATCTCCACCGGACACGCCAGGCAGCCAGTCACCTGAAAACCAAAGAAAATGTGCAGGTCGACCGGACAGATCCCCGCCTAGGTTCCTTTGAAGATCTCACAACCAAAAAATTGGACATGCTGGCTCCCCCATGTGATTCTGATCACCAAGAAAATAAGAATACAGACGGTTTCTTGTTCACATTATTGGAGACCGGTAGATTTTGGCTCAGAATGTTCAGGTAGATAAGAAGGATGGTCCCTTTCGTGAAGCAGATTGATGGCCTGTTGAAGCGCCTCGTTGAAGTTGTCAAAACATGCCTGCTGTCCGATTTTTTTAAGGATTCCCAAATTCTCCATCTGCTGTTGAATAGGTTCTATCATTTCCGTGATGAGCACTTTCGTTTTACGATTGAGGGCATATTCGACTAAATCGTCTAAGGCGAAGGCTCCCGATATATCCATGATCGGCACACGTTTCAATGACAGAATGACGACTTCATACGGACCAAAAAATTCACTCATGCGAAATACTTTATCGGCTACACCAAAAAAAAGAGGACCTTCCGGTTGTACGACTCCGATGCGACTGCGGAGCCCTGCCTCCAACATATGACTACCAGGGTATGGATCCTTTGGATCTTGAAGACTGACTATTTGGGGTTCCCCTAACTCACTCATTTCTTTGACAAACCGGAAAAAGGCAATGGACAGACCGATTCCGACAGCGACCAATAAGTCCACGGTCATCGTGACGAGGAATGTTGACCAAAAACAAATTTTGTCGGTTCGGGACACCCGACGTAATACCGGGAAAAATCTCCAATCCAAAATATCCCATCCGACCTTGAAGAGAATGGCAGCAAGGCTAGCAAGGGGAATTGCGGTGGCTAAGGGTGCTAATCCTAACACCAATGACAAGAGGATGATCCCATGCGTCATGGTCGACAAAATGGTTTTTCCATTACAGGCAATCACCGTCAAACTGCGAATAGTGGCCGTCGCAGTTGTGAGTCCCCCCATTAATCCTGCCGCCGTGTTGGCCACCCCCTGGCCGAAGATTTCCTGATCGCTGTTGTGCCGCTCGGAGGTTTTTTGATCAAGCACAATACAGGTGAGCAGCGAGTCGTACACCGCCAGACCGGCAAGTGCTGCGGCCGGAACGAACATCGCTCCGACCATGTCTAGAGTGGGAATATGAAGGCTTGGTAAACCAGTAGGAACTTCGGGAATGTACGGAATGGTAAAGTGAAACATCTGCGCAAGCAGCGTCCCCGCCAGCAGTGCAATGAGGGGAGATGGGAGCCATACGATTTTGACATATCTGGGCCAGAAAAGAATGATGGTTAAGGTGACCAAAGAAACCAATAAGGCTTCTCCCTGGAAGTTCAACACATCCGAAGGTATGTTGACGAAAGCCTCCCTGATATCAGGAAGAATGGGCAATCCAATGAACGGGCGGAATTGTTGAATGAGTAAAATGGCCCCGATGGCGCACATGAATCCTGAAATCACCGAATAGGGTGTGTAATAAATAAATCGTCCTACCTTCATAAAGGCCAGTGCGATCATGATAAGTCCGCTCAAAAGAACGCAACCAAAAGCAAAGGTGATATCGGGCGTTCCATCGGGAAGTTGATGTTCCTGTAGAATAAGAGCCAATTGGACGGTTTTGGGACCTGTGGGTCCGCTGACTCCGATATTTGATCCCCCAAAGAGTCCCCCCAACAGCCCCCCGGCAATGGCTCCATACATGCCGGCAATGGCCCCAAGCCCGGAGGCGACTCCAAAACCGAGTGCCAACGGCAGCGCAATAAACGCTACGGTAATTCCCGATAAAATGTCCGGGACGATATTCGTGTGCATGAGGCGGATCCGCGGCAAAGGATTAAAATCCGCCAATTCCGTTCGTATTTTATTCCAATCCACGGACATAAATTTATCTTTTGAAAAAACCACAGAGCGCATGTTGCGGTCTGAAATGGAACTTTGAAGATGATTCTTCGGGTGGAGAAATTGAATGAGGCATGAGAAAATCTTCTTTGGAAATCATCAGAAAACGGCTTATGGTATTTGCACACGAAGGGAGGGATGAATTTCTTCTTCTCCGAGAAGTTCCAACCCGAAGCGTGGATTCTCAGCCATTTCATGGACACTCCTTCTCCCCTGGGGAGCCTGGAATGCTATCTGGATGGAGACCGACTGATTGGCCTTTACCAGAACGGATTGATCAATGAAGGTATTAACTCCGGGGTGCCAGGCGGAAAGGGTGTATTCTCCAGGCGGAATATCATCAATTTCAAAACTTCCATCCACTCCAGTAATGTCATAGTACGGGTTATCTACGGTCAAACCCCAGGAGAACATATAAGGATGAAACCCGCATTGCATGACAAAGACATTGCGACCTTTTCTGAGATGAATTGATTCCACCATGGGCTCCCCAGCCAGATGTTGGTGACCCAAGACCCCTGCGACTTTATGAAAAGGGTTCATGGGTAACGGCCGGTTAAAGAGGACCCGCGCACCGCGTGTGCGAGCAGTTTCATACCCCTGGATATCATGTTCGATGGGATCCATATTGACCACCGAAATTTCCATCTGATCCCGTACCACATTCACAAACGGGGAAAAATCACAATCAATGGCCTCAATCCGGGTTGACATACCCTTAAAAGGTTTGCCTTTCGAGACCTCTTTGAGCACGACAACGACATCCTTGAGTGCCCCATCAGGCCCAATGACGAAATCTTCCACCAAACGCCAACCGGTTCCCGTGGAAATCCTCCCGCAATACACCGGATCAGGAATCGTGACCAAATTAAAGGCCATTGGTCTCGGCTTCCCCCCTTCAAGAATCACCTTTCCGGAAATCGCACCCCCATTGAGGACCTGGACTTCTTCATAGGCCCAGGACGGACCGACATCGAGAATCAAAAAGATAACAAGTACGGGTAAAAATAGGCTCATGATCATCCCCCAAAAGTTAGAGACCCGTAAAAATCCGGCAGCCGGCCACTACCACCCCATAAAAAATTCTGTCCCCAGGAAAATCCTCGTGAACCGGTTCACTATGATGGTCACAACTTCTTCATGGATTCCCCGAGAATTTTCTAAACCACCTGGTAAAGGTCGTGACGCCTTTTCGAAGCTCCGTTAAGGCCTCAATAATTTCGGACGGGCGCGGAGGACATCCGGGAATGCGAACATCAACCGGAATATGTTGATCGACCGGGCCAGTCACCCCATAGCTTCCTTTGAAGATTCCACAATTGATGGCACAGTCACCTAAGGCAATGACTAATTTTGGATTGGGCGTGGTTTTAAACACATCCTTCAGCGGACCTTCCATACTCACCGTAACCGGACCAGTCACCACCAAGGCATCCGCGTGACGAGGCGACGCGGCAATATGAATTCCGAGCCGTTCGATGTCATAGACCGGATTGGCTAAGGCATTCATTTCCATCTCACAGGCATTACACGAGCCGGTATCCACTTCACGAATGGTTAGCGACTTTCGAAACAGTTCGGCCTTCTTTTGCGCTGTCGGCGCAACAGAAAATTTCTGCCCGGCAGGAGCAGGGGGATATTGTCCTGTCACTATTCCTGTCTTGAAACTTTTTTTGAGAATCTTAAACATGGTCTCTCCTCATTGTTGCGGCTCATAACCCCTTGAGACATCAGGTGGAAAATAGGGCTCCCCTGTCCCTCCTTCCTGTCATCACACTCCTTGTGTTTCCCCCTTACCACCCATCCCGACCCTTCACGTTGCACCTCTTGTGATTTCTTACAAATCATTCCCGGCATACGAAAGACTGAAGCTTTTATTAATGAGAGGAAAATCGGGAATAATATTCCCGATCACCGCCATTTGAATGGCCGGCCAATTGACAAACGAGGGGTCACGGACCTTACAGCGATGAATGTGTGCATGTTCGCCAATCATCAGGAAATACAAAATTTCACCACGCCAACCTTCAACCGCAGAGAGGGCCCACGCTCCGGCGTCAGGAACCACCTGGCGATCACTCCTCAGCGGACCATCAGGAAGCAGGCGTTGAATCTCACGAATGAGCCGGATTGATTCATGAATCTCACTTACCCGGACCTGAACTCTGGCTCGCACATCCCCATGTGAAGACCCGGCCACACGTACCGAAAGCTCATCATAGGCTGCAAAGGGCCGATCTCTCCGGAGATCCCGATCAATGCCAGAAGCCCGACCAACCACTCCGACGACCCCATGGTCCCAAGCCGTCTGCTTCTTGAGAATCCCTGTGCTCTCAAACCGGTCGATCAACGAGGCATTGACGGCGATAATCTGTTCCAGTTCGGTAAAATCATTTTCAATGTGTTCCAGTTCGGTGACCAGCTCGGAAAACTGATCCGTTGAAAGGTCGATGCCTACCCCACCCACGCAATTCACCCCTCGAAGAAATCTCGAACCTGTCAGTCGATCATTCAATTGCATCACCCGTTCTTTCAACCGACTGCAGTGAGCATGGGCGAGCGCATAGGCCGTGTCATTGCAAATACCTCCCACATCACCAATGTGATTGTGGAGACGCTCCAATTCCAGGAATACGCTTCTGAGATACCTGGCCCGACGAGGGACGTGAATCTCCCATAACGTTTCTACGGCCTGGCAATAGGCGAGGCTATGGCCAAGGGTGGTGTCCCCTGATATTCGCTCAGCCAATGCCACTCCTCCAGCTAACGTCTGTTGTTCAAACAACTTTTCCACACCACGATGTTTCCAAAAATGTTGTAGATCAAGATGCATGATAGGTTCTCCGGCCACCGTAAACCGGAAGTGCCCGGGTTCAATGATTCCGGCATGAATAGGACCCACCGGCACTTCGAACACGCCTTCCCCATGAATAAAATGACCATCGACCGATCCGGGAGGCTGGCGCCACTGCAAGACCGAATTCCATGGAAAATTTGTGTGTAACGGGTGAACACCCTTGGGCCAGTGATTGTGCCGGACCAGGCGCCGAAGGTCCGGATGCCCTTGGGCGATCAGACCGAACATATCCCGGATTTCCCGTTCATACCAGTTGGCCGCATGAATTTTGGGTGTAATGGACTCAAAGAGCCTTTCTTCCCCCGGGAGATCCGTGGAGACAATAAGCCAGTCCTTGGATTCACCGAGCGTAAACAAGTACCAGAGTTCGTAGCGTCCGTCACGAGGACGGTGATCCACAGCCCATAGTAAAGAAAGGGTTCCTCTGAGTTCCTCGTTGGCATGAATATATCTGGTAATCGGCAATACCTGATTGGTGAGCACATGGACGACTGGAATCCCGTAGTTAGTGGAGACACGGGTAATCGCCGGACCAAATAGGCATTGCAAGCGTTCAACTGGATTCAAGACCGGTTTCATGTTTGGCTACCTTCCTATAACCACGTCGGTGGCCCGTTGTAAGAGAATTTCAACCTGGGTGGGAAGATAAAACCCCATCCACACCAACGCAAAGACCGATAAGGCAAGCGAGAGTTGTCCGATGTGCCAGGATTCTCCTTGCCTGATTCCTGCAGGTGGCGTGCCCCATAACATGCCGGTCAGCCGGTAGATAAATCCTCCAAATAACGCCACCGATAGCAGGACGATCACCATGATGATTCCAAGGCTTCGAATTTCATGTGATACCGTAATGGTCAGAAACCGTCCCAGATGAAACGAATCAAATTGAAAGGTCATTTGAGCCAGCGAAGTGATCATTAACAGTTCACTATTAAAGAGTGAAAACGGGGGCATTCCCACCAGAGCCAAGCCCCCGACAAGAAATGCGATCGCGGTAATGGGTTGGACTTTGACCATACCCTGGACCTCATGAATCTGGCGGGTTCGATATCGGCGAAAAATATTGCCGACGGCAAAAAATCCAAGCGATTTGGCCAAGGCATGATTGAGGAGATGCCAAAGCCCGCCGAAGGTTCCTAATGGTCCGCCAATACCAAACCCCAACATGGCCAGGCCCATATGCTCGATGCTGGAGTACGCAAAAAGGCGCTTGTAGTCACGTTGAAGCAGGATAAATAGCGTTGCCGTTCCAAACGAGATCAATCCGATACAGATCAAGAGGTTCCCTGTAAATCCCGGAAAGACAGCCTGATCTACAATGGATTTACTCCGGAGGACGGCATACACCGCAACGGTTTCAAGCACTCCGGCCAGCATGGCAGTGACCGGGGCCGGCGCTTCGCTATAGGCCTCAGGCAACCAGGTATGCATCGGGACCAAACCGATCTTTGTGCCGTACCCGACCAGAATAAAGATGAAGGCCAACTTCAGCACATGTCCATCCATTTGAGCAGCCACCGGCAATAGGCTGGTCAGGTTTAACGCAGCGTTTTCTTCTCCAAGCACACGGATAGACGAATAATACGTCAGGACCGTTCCAAATAACGCGAGGGCAATGCCGACAGAGCAGAGGATGAGATATTTCCATCCGGCCTCCAAGCTTTCCCGACTTTTAAAAAAGGTAATGAGGAACACGGTCGCCAGCGTCGTCGCCTCTACGGCAACCCATTGCACACCGAGACTGTTTGCCAGGGTTGCGACAATCATGGCAAACAAAAAAATGTGATACAGAGGGAAAAAAGTCCAGAGGCGACGAGGCTGGACTAACTGTTGAATAGCCTCATCATCAAAATACGACCACAGATAAACAGAACAGGAAAAACCAAGACCCACGACGATTGAGAGAATAAAAATCGAGAGGCTGTCAATAAACACCACATTTCCGAGTGCCGTAAAGGATTCCTCACGAACCACGGTGGCCCAAAGAACCAGATCGGCCACCACCAGGATCACCATAGTCATGACGTTCAAGCCGTGAAGCATACGAATATTTTTAATGAAGAGACTGAGTGTTGCGGCAACAACCGGTGCAGCCAGGATCATCAACGAGACATGATTCTGGTCCGGCATTTAGAAATACTCTCCTTCCGCATGAAAAAATGGCAGAATCGCCCCAATGAGATTATGAAGACCATCGGGAACATGCAGGCCCAGGAAAATCAGGGCCCCAAGGTTGACCGCTATCGCGGCGGTCGAAAAGGCCCGGCAGCGTGGCCCCACGGTAGAGCTTGGCGTTTCCATAGGCATGCCTAAGACCATTCGCAAAATTTGAAACAATAACGTCGCAAAGGCCACTGTCAATACACCGAAAAACCCATACGCAATCGTAGGGGCCGTGGCCATGGCGTTCGCGGCGATCGTGATTTCACTCACGAACAATCCGAAAGGAGGCATGCCGGCAAGAACAAGCCCGGCGACGAACAAGGCCACTCCCCCAGCTGGGTGCTCACGTAACAGACCGGTGACACGAGCGATAAACTTATGTTCATGGGTAATCAGTACAAGGCCGGCCCCATAGAACGCAGCGGATTTAGCTAAAGCATGATTGAGCAGATGCCATATTCCTCCAAATACTCCCAAGCCGCCAAGACCAAAGCCAATTAATGCGATACCGATATGCTCGATACTGGAAAAGGCTAACAGTCGTTTAAAATCCTCCTGAAGTAACA
The DNA here is from genome assembly GCA_030430725.1 of Nitrospiria bacterium. Taxonomy (GTDB): domain Bacteria; phylum Nitrospirota; class Nitrospiria; order Nitrospirales; family UBA8639; genus Nitrospira_E. Next base: position 10,502 of record JAUIKP010000002.1, on the reverse strand, counting down.
GGACGATCGAGGAGAGCGCGACAGAGAAAAATCCAAACCCCATAAGCAAGGTTCCCGTGAACTCTGTCCCCACCGATTGATCGGTCAGGATCTTAAGCCGGAGGATCGCGTAGACCGCCATGGTCAACATATTGGCGGAAAGCATCGCACTCACCGGAGTGGGAGCTTCTCCATGCGCATCGGGTAACCAGGTATGCATCGGGACGAGACCCGCCTTGGTTCCGTACCCAACCAAAATAAAAATAAAGGCAATTTTCATCACGGAAGAATCGAGTTGGTCCCCGACCTCGTACAATTTCGACCAGTGCAGCGCTTCTTCGGTAATCCCAAGCAGTTGCTCCGAGGAGTAATACACGAGGATCGTCCCAAAAAGAGCCAAAGCAATACCGACTGAACTGAGGATCACAAATTTCCATCCCGCTTCAAGGGCCCCCTTGCTGCGCTCAAATCCGATCAGCAAGGCGGCCGACAAGGTCGCTCCTTCAATGGCAATCCACATTATCCCAAGATTTTCAACATTGACGGCCAGCAGCATGACCCCTAAATACAGATCGAATAACATAAAAAATTGACGAAACCGTTTGATGGACACATGCCCACGGTCATACTGCTCTCCCACATACCCTACGGCATATAAGGTTCCCGTCCCTGCCACGATCCCAATCACCAAATCAAACCAGGCGCTCATGGCATCGGCATGAAGGAAGTAGAAAAAAGAAACAGGTCCGCTCATGGACACCTCATCGACCAATAACATGGACGAAACCATCATGATGCCGGCTTGCACGCAATGCAGGACATCCAACGTCTGCCGATCACGTACGACAAGCCCGCTGACACCAATCAAGAACGGGGTAGCAATGAGAAGGATAATCGGCCAAATCATCAGGCTTACTCTTTGAGGGCCTTCATTCGACTGGTATCCACACTGCCGAAGGCCTCCTGAATTTGATGAGTATAAATACCGACGATCAAGCCGGCGACCAGCACATCGAAAAAGATTCCCAATTCCACGATCAACGGCATTCCATAAGCTGCAGCAGTGGCCGCGAGAAATAGCCCGTTTTCAATCACGAGAAACCCGATCACTTGCGTCACGGCTTTTAACCTGGAAACCATGATAAAAAATCCGATCAGCACGATGGCCAGGGCAATCGCCAGGGAATCTTGAGTCAGTAGGAATCCGAGATGAACAATCGGCTGAGTAATAAAAAATGCAAGAATCACCAATCCTCCACAGGTCAACAAACCGGTTGGAATATTCACGTACATACTGACCTCGCGCTGAACATTTAACTGCCTCACGATCTTCTTTAAAATTCGTGGCAGAATAATGGCTTTAATCGCGATGGTGAGTACTGCCGCCAGGTAAATATGGTGAATGCCGGTCAAATACGCTACCAATGTGGCCGTCACCGCCAAAAACACTGATTGCAACGCGAATAAGTCCACGCAGGCCATCAAGCGCCGTTGCGCCACGATGGCAAAACACGTCAGCAACAGGAGGGCCGAGCATAGATTGACCAGATATGAACCAATATTGATCGGGAGAGTTGGCATGTCACACTCGCAGGATATAAAAAAACACGAGAGCTAATAATGACAGAATAAAGGCTGCCCCAAGTAATTCCGTCACGCGAAACAACCGCAATTTGGCAAACATACATTCAAACACACCAACCACGATGGCCAACCCCACAACTTTCCCCATAAAGACCACCAACCCCAATCCCAGACCTGACGGGGACAAGGTAGTGGCAATGCCCCAAGGTGCAAAAATGTTGGCCAGCAAGGTCAAAAAAATCATGAGTTTCATTCCGGCTGCCCACTCAACCAGGGCCAGATATCGCCCGGAGTATTCCAAAATCATCGCTTCATGAATCATGGTCAATTCCAAATGCGTCGCCGGATTATCCACAGGCACACGACCGGTTTCGGCCAGCGTAATAATAAACAGTGCCACCAAGGCCATTAAGTGAGGCGGAGGATCCAGCACAATACCCTGCAAGAGCGCGGTCTTATACACGATGGCGCTGATATTGGCCGAGCCCGCCGTGAGAGCCACGGCAACCAAGGACAGAATCAAGGCCGGTTCGGTCAGCGAAGCAACGATCGCTTCACGGCTGCTGCCCATTCCACCAAAGGCGGATCCGGCATCCAGACCCGCCAGCATCAGGAAAAAAGTCCCTAAGGCCAGAAGATAGACCAGGGCAATAATATTTCCCGCAAAATTGAGCGGCATGGGCGCAATAATGGTGGGGACAAGCAGACTGGCAGCCAAGGTTGAGGAAAACAGGATGTATGGCGTGGCTGGGAAAATCCACGAGGCGGTCGTAGAGATCATCGGTTCTTTGCGAAAGAGTTTGGCAAGATCCGAGTAGGGCTGGAACACGTTCGCCCCATGTCGACATTGCAGGTGGGCTTTCACTCGTCGAATGACTCCCACAATCAAGGGAGAAAGCCCTAGGACCAGAAGGATTTGCAGAATAATCAACAGGAAATCGATTGCGCTCATGAGTACGCTCTATCCCATCACCATCAATAAAAACACCAACGTCATAAAAATGTAGGCCAGGTACAAAGACAAATTCCCGCCTTGGATCACACGAGAACGATCAGCCAGAGTTGAAAAAAAATCCAGGATCGGATGATACAAATACTTGAGAAAAATGGGTTCGATGGAGAATTCGAAATGTCTCCGCTTGGCGAAATAATGCGATTCTTCAAGAAATTCTGTTTCGAGCTTGACCGTCGGTTGATAAATGGTGCTAAACACCCGTTTAATGGGCTGAACGAAACCGGTCGCGGTGTATTCCATTCGTGCGGTCACATTCAACCCACACCCCCATGTTTTATAAAACCGCGTTTTCCCCTTCCCTCCCAGAACATAGGCGAGCCCCCATCCCAATCCTGTGAGACCGGCCAAAATAATGGCCAGAACTGGAGTGGAAAGACTTGAAAACGCTCCGCTCACCGGTGCGAGTGTCCAACCACCCATTTCAAACACCCTCCCGGCAATTGATATCCCCGCAAAGGGTTCACTCACCCGATCAAGGAGGGGCACCACGACTGCGGGGCCCAATCCTAAAACCAGACAAAGGCCGGCCAGGAATCCCATCCCGACGCGCATAGGGACAGGAACCTCTAGAGCTTTTCGTGCGTGGGAGCTTCGCGGAAGGGCCAGGAATGAAATGCCAAACGCCTTGACAAAACACGCAAGAGCCAACGCGCCGGTAAGCGCAAGCAGGGCCGCAGCGATGGGAAGCATGAATTTCAAAAACAGAGAGGGGAGTTCCAGGCTTAAAAAGAGCCCCTGAAACACCAGCCATTCACTGACAAATCCATTCGTCGGTGGGAGAGCGGAAATGGAAACGGCCCCAATTAAGAAAAACAGGCCGGTCCAGGGCATCCGTCGAAGGAGGCCCCCATATTCTTCCATGTTCCGGGTGTGGGTGGCATACAGGAGTGAACCTGCGCCCATAAAGAGCAAAGCCTTAAACACCGCGTGATTGATCGTGTGGTACAGCCCGGCGATGATTCCCAACGCTGCCAGATGGGGCATGTCATAGGCATAGAACACCATGCCTGTTCCAATTCCCATTAATATAATGCCGATGTTTTCGACGCTGTGAAAAGCTAAAAGACTCTTCAGGTCATGCTCCATCAACGCATACATGACCCCGAGAAGCGCCGACACCGTGCCCACCAACAAGACCACAAATCCCCACCACCAGGGAAACGGCCCGCCAAGAAAATCAAAATATACGCGAAGGAGGCCATAAATCGCCGTTTTAATCATGACACCCGACATCAGCGCGGAGACATGAGATGGTGCGGCGGGATGGGCATAGGGCAACCAGACATGAAGTGGCACAATGCCCGCTTTGGTTCCTAAACCGATGAGGGCTGTCCAAAAGACCAGGGTCCGCAATCCTTCTGGCAGGGATTGGTCGGCGCTTCTAAAAGCCTCAAAGGCAAACGAGCCCGTCTCCTGGTAAAACATGAGAAATGTCACCAGAATAAATGCCGTGCCCACATGGGTCATAATTAAATAAAATAATCCGGCAAAGCGGACGTCCGGCTTTTCATGCTCCGATACCACAAGAAAATATGAGAGGAGGGACATCAATTCCCAGACAATTAAAAAGAAAAAGGCATTATCCGCCATGACAACCAACAACATGGACAGAAGAAACCCGTTATAGAGAAAGCCGAGGAGACTGACAGGAATTCGTCCGTAAAATTCCCGGACGTAGCCACTGGCAAAAACGGATACCGCCAATCCCACCAGGGAAATCGTCAAGACAAAAAAAGCACTCAGGGCATCGAGCCGGAGAGAAAACGTCAGAAGAGGAATAGAAGACGGCAGGAACCAAACCAGCGGCTCAGAGGCCAAGAGCCCGACCAGACCAAGGACTATTCCCATGCCGCAGGCCACGGAAGCTGATCCATGCGCAATTACATTCTGAATATGCGGTCGACCTGGAAAGCAGAGCGGAAGAAGCATTCCAGACACATAGGCCAACAGCAGAACCAGGAACAGAAGTATCGTCATGCCTTGCTTTCGGTGTCCCTTTCATTTACCAAACGAGTAAGCGGAGGTGGCAAGACAATCGGCCTTACTGATTGAGAGAACAGAAATATCAAATGTTGTTCAGAAGAACGTTTCATGACTACGGCATAAAGAGACACATGATTAGAAGAGAAAACACCGGATTTCTTCGTGAACAGCTTTCTTGTGGGCAAAGGAATTCAGTTTTCCTTGAATGCCTGACCCGCGCGTAAAATTATTAGGGATTGGGAAAATGTCCAGGCTAGGAAAGAAACAAAATGCTGATTGCCTGAGCTGAAGATTGCCATTCTCACAAGTATCTGTTTAACCGTTCCCGCAAATTCTCTTATGGTGTATTGGCTTTCATGCACACATCCATTGTCTGTGCAAAAGCTATACCCTGAACATGTATTCTGTTCTTGGTCCAAGGTTCTTCGTAACACCGGCAAAAGGCCCTAGAGATAGCTGGAAATCAGTCTAGGAATTCCAAGGAAACAAGGTATCTCGGTATCACGCCTGCAAACCTTGCAGGTCTTAGGTCTAGATAATTCATCTAGCTGACGTGCGACACATTTCCAGCCCGGTCAACACACCAATAGAGATGATTTGCCTTTCAGATAAATACAATGTTCCAGCAAGGCTTTCGCCAGTAGGAAAGGGCCTGCTCCTGCCGATGGCATTTCGAGCAAAATGACTACGATAGACGTTGTCCACATCGCCATTGACGCAAAAAACCCTGAACCTTTGCCCCATGTAGACTCAACTTTTCTGAAAACCCACCTTGGTAATGATGCAAAATTTGCACATCCATGTTTATGCCTAAATATCAGAACTCTCTAAAGATTAAAGGCTTTTCAACATACATTTCCCGCAAGCCGAACTTCCTGATGCAAATTTTGCATAAATCCCCTGCTGAATAGGCGACTAAAATCCATTCAATTCGTCAAACATGGGGAAAATCTCAGCTCTCCTTCATTAAGCGACGAGCGATGCCTCCTGTAGCCTTTGGCCTGTCCATTGCTCTGGCCATATCTTTCAAAAAGAGGCATGCCCACAACCAGGCGAGGCAGTAACAGGCAGGAATAGGGATTGGACTTCACACACCTCGGACACCTGACCACGTGCATTCAGGATTTCGTGAAGAGGCCGAGCCAATTTTTCTTACCACCCTTTCGCCCAAATTCTGGAATTCCAGATTTGAAAATGCTTCATAGGGATTTTCGGAAATTCCCTTGTGTCTCCAAATTTAGGACAAAAAATTTTGGAGATATCATGTCCGGACTACGCATAGATCTATGCTAATCACACCCCCTACTCTTACAGAAAACTTATCGGTTAGGGATGAAACATCATCGGTGTATTTCCCATATTCACGATGCAGCTATGGCCTCGATCCTCTCCACACCGTTCAAAATCCGGACGTCCTCTCGTATTAAAAATTTCGGAAAGATACCCTATGCGAGCAACATAGTGAATGGGGGAATCTTTTCTTCACGGTACTCACCATGTGTGTAAAATTAAAAATATGCACATTTGTGCAAATCTTAAAACAGGCCTTAATAAACAGAATGGATGGATAGGTACCCCTGGAAGACGTCATGACCGCGCCGAGATCATTCTGAGAAGTGAGATGTGCCCACAACATTCCCCGGCCGTAGAGGAACTTTTTCAAATAACAGGGCATGTCCGCCGAAATAGTTTGAACGCCTTATTTCGATTGAACCATGGTGAACCGAATGCCGGACATTGCACCATCTCCCTTTCTTCGCCTATGGTAATAGGAGAGAAACAATCTGTACTTCCTACTGTTTTCGAGAGGAATTCGTAAAACCCAGAGCCAAGCAATGTTCCGTCCTCATCCTGAAACACCGCTTTTCCACAATCTGCTCATTCGTCAAATCGTGCCCATTCTTATTATTGTGGGGGTAGTGGTTGGAGTGCTCTTGATCTTCAGTCTAGAGCATCAGAGTATGGTGATGGTTGGCCTCACAGAAGGCAAGACGGTATCCTCGGAATTAAATGCCGCGGTCGGACAATCCCGGCGGGATTTGATCGCCATTACACTTCTACTCTTTATCGTCGGTGGGGTTGGCATTTCTGCAGTCGTCACCTATCTGCATTACGCCAACACCAAACAAAATCTTGAAGAGGTCAAAGGGCTAGCCCGGCACATATTGGAAAGTATCCCGACTGGAGTGTTGACGGTCAGTGAAGATGGGGTTATAACCGCAGCCAATCCAACCGCTGAAACCATTCTTGAGCGCCCTGCGGCTTCTCTATTGGGCAAGCATTACGATGTGGTGTTCGGAGAAGGGCATCCCATTCAGGTACTCCTTGCCCAAATCCTGCATCATGGCGGATCCATGCATTCCAAGGAGATTACCTTCGATTCCCAAAATGGAGAGGTACGGACGATCCGTATTAGTAGTGTTGACTTGACGGGAGATAATGGCAAACCGGCAGGAATGATTTTTCAACTACACGATGTCACAGAGTGGCTAGCTCTCGAAAAACAGGTGAACGAAGCCCAACGGCTGACTGCACTGCATACGTTGTCAGCCGGTGTCGCCCATGAACTTCGCAATCCTCTCAGCGCCCTGGATCTCAATCTTCATTTACTTGAAGAAGAACTCCGAGAAACAACCGACTTGTCCAGTCGGGCCAATGACTATTTCAAAGTACTGAACAGCGAATTAAGTCGGCTGTCGGCTATTTTGGATAATATTATGCGATATGCACAATCACGGCCTTCACAATTTCAGGAAGTCAACATTCAGTCGCTCGTATCGCATGTCACGCAGTTATTACAACTTGAAGCCGAGGACAGAAAACAAAAGCTTCAGGTTTCCGTACCCACGAGCCTTCCGGATGTTCAGGGTGATGAAACACAGATCGCACAGGCTCTGATCAATATCGTGATTAATGCGTTTCAGGCCATGTCGGTAGGCGGGATCTGCCGTATTATCGTCCAGGAACGCGCACGACAGGAGCGGCGCTGGGTAGAAATTGCGGTTCACGATACCGGACAAGGAATTGATCCCCAAGCGCTTGTCCATATCTTCGACCCTTTTTACACAACAAAAGAAACCGGGACCGGTCTTGGCCTTGCCGTGGCGCATCGAATATTACAAAATCATGGAGGTCGAATTGACGTGTCCGCTCTTCCCGGCAATGGCACCTCGGTCACATTGAGTTTACCCGTGTGTGTGAATGCCCAGCCCCTCCCCGTGGAGGATGTGTGAAACAAGAAACTCGCATTCTGGTTGTCGATGACGAAATTAATATTCGTAATGCATTAGTGACGATACTGGAAAAGGCAGGTTACTTCGCCAGAGCCGCCGACTGTGCGGAATCCGCGCTGGCCCTCATGAATGAGTCGCCCAGTGACCTTCTCATCACGGATGTAAAAATGCCCGGTATCGGAGGCATAGCCCTCGTTCCTCAAATAAAATCTCATTGGCCTGCCACGGAAATCATCGTCCTCACGGCCTATGGTTCTATTGAGACAGCTGTGGAAGCCATGCGGCTGGGAGCTTACGATTTTCTCACCAAGCCTATCGACCGCGAACGATTCTCCATTGTGGTGGAAAAGGCCCTGGAGCGCCACAGGCTTGCCGCCGAAAATCAGGATTTGCGTCGCCAACTCGAGACACGAAATCGTATCGAGGAGATGATCGGCGAAAGTGAAGCGATGCGTCGAATACACCATGTTATTGGAATGGTTGCCAAAAATGATGTCACGATTTTAATCGGTGGGGAGAGCGGAACAGGAAAAGAATTGGTGGCACGTGCCATTCATCAACAAAGCCAGCGGTCCAATGGCCCATTTATCACGATGAATTGTGGTGCCCTTCCAGAGTCTCTTTTCGAAAGCGAATTATTTGGATATGAAAAAGGGGCATTTTCCGGGGCGGTTGGAACCAAGCCCGGTCGATTTGAGATGGCCGATGAGGGAACCCTCTTTCTTGATGAGTTAGGCGAACTTCCCTTAAAAGCCCAAGTGGATTTTCTGCGGGTCTTAGAGACTGGTGAATTCCGGCGACTGGGAGGGAAAAACCTGATCACCGTCAATACCCGGATTATTGCCGCCACCAACCGCAATTTGCCGCAGTTGGTCGAAACCGGACAATTCCGCGAAGATCTTTTTTATCGCATCAATGTGGTGCCGATTCATCTTCCGCCCCTGAGAGAGCGTCGTGAGGATATCCCCGTTCTGCTCGACTTCTTTCTTAAGGAATTTGCCCAGAAGCACCGGATTGCACTTAAAACCCTCTCTCCCGCCTCCCTGAGATTTCTGGTTCAGTACCACTGGCCGGGTAACATCCGTCAACTCCGGAATGTTATTGAACGTCTGGTCGTGACGGTGAAGGAGCACGCTATTCAGCCCGATCATCTTCCAGAAGAAATTCGAACGAGTGTCAATCCCGGAAGCAGGATGGTGATCTCCCTTGGAACCCCTCTCGAAGACATTGAACGGGAAGTCATCCGCCGAACGCTCGTGGAAGTTACCCATCATCGTGAGCAGGCTGCAAAACTCCTGGGGATTAGTGTGAGATCACTCCAATATAAAATCAAGGAATATGGGATTGAGGTGTAGAACCTCTCACTCCAAAACCGGAGCCAAGTCAATGGTAAGCGCCGGATTTTCTGCGACTTGCTTTTAAAAATTCAAGACACTCCCGACCGCCGACGAGCTCCTGTTTGGATTTTCTCGAGAACAACCTTCCCTATGGTTTAACAAACCTCCCGACTTATTGGGGTTCTTTTGGGTTGCGTCCTTAAACCCTTAGAAAACCACTTTTCCTTCCGCATTTTTTCGGGACGTTTTAACCTGAGATGGCACACAGTGTACCCGATCGTGTGTGATTTTAAGATTGAGGGAGCTTTCCTGAGGTTCCAGAATAGGAACGGGAATAATTGATGGCCCGGAAGAAATCAACGATCCCCTCCAGCATCCTTCTTATCGCTACTTCCATAGGTAGTGACGAAAATCCTGGAAAGGAATGAACTTCCAAACTGACTTGGGGGCTTTGCACCATAAAAAAGTAACGCCCGACCCTTCGAGACCCCACCATGACATGGTATCTTATTGATAATCTCATTGATATGTAATGGGGTGCTTGTGCAACCCTCTGAATGAGGCCAACATAAAGGTTTGGCCAATGGGATATTCTCACTTGAGTAGGGTCTCACATCCACCATCGTGTAGGTAAACCATGAAAAAACTGTACGTCTCGCAAAGCCTCGTCGACGTGGAAACACGAAAAGAACTGTTGGATCAGGCCCGGATACCGGTCACGATCAAGAATCAACGCTCAGCGATGCTGGGCGGGGAAGTCCCGTTTGTTGAAGTCTTCCCGGAACTGTGGGTGCTGAAAGACGAGGATTTTGATCGCGCCCGGACTTTACTCAAAGACTGGGAGCAGGCTAAACCTCTGGAAACAACGCAATGGACCTGTTCCGGATGCGGGGAATTGCATCAGAAAGAATTCACCTCATGCTGGAAATGTGGGCTGGAAAGACAATAAAAGAGTTCAGCCGGGTCTCACCGATGCCAGTCCCTCCTGACCAAGATTCTTTACCGTTGGCGCAGGAGGCCGGTCTGGTTTAAGCTGAACCAAGGCTTCATGTGTGCCTTCGATCTCTACGCATAAATATCTGTTTTTTTCACTCCCATGTCTTCCACAAAAGTCATCAACGGCAGCATTCTTATTTGTTTGCTTCTTGGACTGCCTCCTCTGGGTATGGTCTTATCTGACCAACCTCTTCCCCACGATTTGACTTTATTTCCCATTCCCCTTCAGTCAGGAGACGCCTCTCTTTCCTGGCCGATCTTTGGACTCCTCGCCTTGCTCATCTCCGGAACGGTTGCCCCGTTTCTTTGGCGATACGGGAGAACCCGGTGCCACAGCCCATGCAAATCCGATTCTGCCAAAGATTTTCCCTGGTG
>JAUIKP010000326.1 GCA_030430725.1 Nitrospiria bacterium | reverse complement strand
GATGGATTGTTAAAGGAATGGCCCCTTTCCTGGAAAACAGTCCTGAAAATTAATAGGGAAAATGGAAAGGGTAATGGGAGTGTGTATGACCAGGGAGTAGAGAGTGTCAATGACGATGCCCACAGAAGATTCACTGCGCACCCATCGTTGACATGTTGATTGAATAGAGCAGCCTGAGGATCCGCCGAGGAAATGCATTCGAGTTCATTGCCCGTGTGTGGATGAGATCTTCAATATTTTAAGATCGTGGAGATATGGCTTGATGAGGAACATGTGGGCGGGATCACAGCATGGGCTTACGAACGATCACCGAGGTGGTGGAATGGTACAACGCCCAATGGGTGGAGTCCTGTGAGAGTCTGACATAGGCTTGAATGTCTTCGGAGGAGCATAAGCCGGTCTTTGTATACTCCTGTTCGAGTACTAGAGCCGAATCCGCCATCACCGTAGCCATTGGCGAATTTCCAGGACAGAGATGCATGAGGGCTTGAGCCCTGACGATATGGAATCCTGCTTTTTCCAGTTTGTGCGGAAGTCGGAGAGCATAGGCTGGATCCAATCCGACATTGATGAACATCTGACAAATGGCTCGGTTCACCCTTCCTTGCGGGGTCTCTTGCTTCCGGTCTGGCAATGTCGCCGAAGTGAAGTCCGGTTCTTCGAAGAGTGCCCAGCCTCCTGGCTTGAGAAGTGAGCACGATTTCTTCAGGATTTCTCCCTCCTCTTGATTATGAATCAGGACATACCGGCTATGAAGGAGATCAAAGGATTGGTCTAAGGGAATATCAAGGAAAGAGCCTTGGTATATCTGAACATGGGGAGAATCATCCTTGTGAAGATATGTGGTTTTCTTGTCGACGCCCACCGCCAGTCCTGTTGGTCCCACCTGACTTCCCAGCCAACGCAAGATGGATCCTGCCCCTGTGCCCAACTCCAGGCAATGCCACCCTGGCTGGATTTCTGTTTCCTCCAACAGCCTAATGGTCGTCGGATCGTTCGCGGCTTCCACCAATTGTAATCGTTGAAATTCCCGCGTATCGGACTTGTTGTCGAAAATATACTGATTCATCACCCTTCCTCTGCTGCTGGTTGTTTCATGATATCCAAGGCCGCATGGCATCCGGCCAAATACCCTGTTGTCCAAGCCCATTGAAAGTTAAACCCACCGATCCGGCCTTCGCAGTCCAACATTTCTCCAATCAGATAGAGCCCAGGCACGTGCCGGGAACTCATGGAATGGGCCGCTATTTCTTCCAGGGGAACACCGCCGGCGGTGACTTCAGCAAAGTTCCATCCGCGTGATCCGATTACGGGAAGATCAAGATTGGTGAGTGTCCGGACCAGATTCCGGCGAGCCTCTTTGGACAGGAGGTTAACCGGAGTGTCAGAAAGCACAGGTTCCTGGATGCTGGCTAGCGTGTGAGCCACACGCGTGGGTAACCGCTCGGCTAACAGAGTGGGGACGAGTTTTCGCCCGGGGAGGGAGGCGGCCTGTATGAGCCATTTCTCCACATCCTGGTTGGAGAGGTGCGGGAAACAATGGAGATGAAGGCGGACAGCTTCTCCTTGCGCGGCCGCGCGTACCCAAACACGGCTGGCGTCCAAGACCACGGGCCCACTGATGCCGAAATGTGTCCACAACAAGCTGCCGGTGGATCGATCGAAGTTTTTTCCCGCAATGGTCGTTGTAAGCGTTACGTCATGAGAAATGCCGGAAAGGGTGGCATGGAAAAACGAAGGCTCAAGGAGCAAAGGCACTAAGGCCGGATAGGTGGGGGTGACGGTATGCCCCAACCGTTTGGCCAACTCCCAACCTGATCCATCGGATCCGGTTTTGGGGAGAGACCGGCCACCGGTTGCGAGAATGACTCGATTGGCCCGAAGCCTTCCCTGGGAATGTTGGATCAAAAACTCCTCTCCTTCCCTGGTTAGGTTTCGAACGGGGTGGTGAGTCATAAGGGAAACGCCCAATGTCTCGCATCGTCTGAGAAGCCCATTCAGGACTGTTCGGGCTTTGTTGCTCGCAGGAAACAATTTGCCCGTGGTTTCAGCCTTTAACGGGATCCCTAAAGAGTCAAACCATCGAACGGTGGTCTGTTCGTCGAAGCGTCGAAGGATCCGGTCAATCAGCTTTCTGTTTCCGTGGAAGTCGGAAGCGTTGACACGTTGATTGGTGACATTGCAGCGCCCCCCCCCGGAGACCAGGATTTTGGCCCCGATGGTTTTGGCACTGTCCAGAAGGAGAATGGAGAGATTCGGGTTCGTCTCCGCCGCGAAAATGCCGGCTGCCAGACCTGCTGCTCCTGCGCCGATGATGGCGATGTCGATGTCGGAAGCCATGGGCAATATCTGGAGCGAGTGAGAATCTATCCGGGTTGGGAGTCCGACGGTTTACGAAATAAGACGACATTCTTTTGCAAATAGATAATTTCCGCTCCCCATCGCGAGCTCAGCCATGCCCAGGTCTCGTGTGAAAAAAAGCAGACATGCGTGGGGTCTGTAATATAATACCAATCGAGAAATGGTCGGTCGGGTGGGGCCAGTTGGGTCATGATGCCCAAGATGCCATCACCCTTCAGTCGGGCCCATAACTGATCCAGTTCCAGTCCGGGATGGTGCAGATGCTCGGCCACTTCCGTGGCTGTGATGAAATCATAGGTCTGTTTCAGAACAGCAGGATTGTACGCATAAAAGGGGTCGTAAATCGACATGGTATGTCCGGATTCTTGAAGCATGAGAGAGAGGGTTGGACCCGGACCAGCTCCAAAATCCAATCCGGAGCTATGGGGTCTCAGGCGTTCCAGAAGTGGTTCGGCTAACTGGTTTAAGAACTTTCGATAACCCGGATCTTCAGAATGGTTTTCGTGGTGATCGTAGTGTTCTTTTTCTTCGTTGGGTGATACGTGATAGGGGGGCGGAACGAAAATGAGCCGACAGTGGTCGCAGGAAAAGTACGGCCGACACCGGTCGTTTCCCACTAGTGTGGGTTCTGGCTTGAAGCACAGTGGGCATGTATGAGAAATGACGACAAGTTCCCCACGTTAGGATTTAGGATGAACAAGGAGTGGGATGATAGGAAATGGCCCACCAAGCTTGATCAACCTTCCCAGTATGAAATCCCTTCATGACAGGCTTCCGCGTTCATTCCTTGCTTTCAATTGAGGAAGGGTCGGTGAAGAAGGCCTGTGACAATTATTGACTTCTTCCATCGGCACAAGAAAAACAGAGGGGAGCGGTGGGATCCACGTCTAATCGTTTTCTGGAAATTTCTTCCCCGCACCTCACACACCAGCCGAATATGCCGTTTTCAAGACGTTGGAGGGCTGATTCGATCCGCTGCAATTGAATGTGTCGACGTTGTTGAGCGGTTTGGGCCATCGCTTGTTGTTGAAGGGCATCCATTCGTGAGACCCGCCCGACTGCGGTTTGGTCCAATTCCACTGGTTGGGCTGCTTCCTGGCCGGTGGAGGATACGGACAACAATTTATTCTGGAGGGTCAGGAGGGTTGTCCGAAAATGGTCGTAATCAGGAGTTGGCTGTGTCATTAGGGCAAAAGAATCAAAGAGGACTACCTGTCTCTTGTTGTTTAAAAAGTGTACCCGGGAACAAGCCATGAACAGTCTTGGGTTTGGCCGCTAGTCCATCCAATGTACCCCAGCCAGGCCGTGAAAGGCCAATGGGCGACACAAGAAAATAAGAGCGATCTTTTAGCGGGGAGACCAAATGGAAAACTATTGAAAGGGTTTGTCACATTTCAGGAAGGGGGTATGAAAAAAGCTCTTTATGGGCTTGTCCGGCCATCAAAAGCCAAGAGCCGTATTTGTGACCTGCTCAGGTTCACGGATCGATCCTACCTTGCTTACCCAAACCGAACCGGGGGATTTGTTTATTGTTCGAAATGCGGGGAATTGAATTCAGACCTATGGTGCGGCCATTGGGAGAAGCACCGACTTCCTTAAATATGGGATCTCTGTCCTTTAAGCAAAAGGTATTTTCGTTTGCGGACTTACGGATTACGGTGCCATGGAAGCCTTGTTGCATCCGGAAAAACGTCAGGAGCCTCCTGCTGTCAAATCCTGCCTGTAACATCCCGAGACCACCAGGCAAATTATTGAAGATCTATACACCCATTTGAAGGGAGATGGGTTATTTGCGGTTGCCATACGGGAAAATGTGTTGGTTCAACTCGATCATCTTAGACACATCCAGCGGTCGCAACAGGATTGCATCGGGGAAATTTGCGCATGCATGGATAGGTCTTTCCCATCGGGAGGGGTGATGTGTTCCTGTATGACTGGAAGAAAAAAGTTTCATTGATTCCAGAGAAAAACGGGAGTTTGTGATCGTATGAGAATCTTCCACGAAGACCGTTCGACTTGGTTACGCCCTAGAGTGAGACGCGTGCCAGGGTGTTTTGATCAGTGTGATGAAACACCTCCGCGCACCCCGCAATCTGTAGCTGCGTATCTTCTGTATAGCTGAACTTCCAGGTTTCGTGAATGGTAAC
>JAUIKP010000325.1 GCA_030430725.1 Nitrospiria bacterium | reverse complement strand
TGGGTGAGGCCTGTCATTGCGGGCGCACTGGTTATCTTGTATGTGGGGTATCTGTATCAAACTATTCGATGTTCTGCCAACTTGGTGGATGATGGACATGGGACCGAGGCGGATCATCCCCTTTTTATCACCAAATTGGGGATTCCCGATAATTTAATGTCGATCTTGTTTCAGGTGGGATGCGGTCTCGGCCTCATTGGGTTAGGGGCAAAAGGTTTTGTGTACGGCATTGAACAACTTGCCCCCCGATGGGGAATTTCGGCTTTAACCCTGTCTCTTCTCATAATACCGATTGCAACCGAATTGCCGGAAAAAGTGAACAGCATTATTTGGATCCGGCGCAATCGGGATACTTTGGCTGTGGGGAATATTACCGGGGCCATGGTCTTTCAAGGAAGTCTATTGCCGGCCTTGGGAATTCTGCTGACCGCCTGGGTGCCGCAACGTGAAATTCTCATGGGAATGGCGATGACGTTGGTGGCGGCTTCCTATTTGACCTTGGTGGTGCGGTGGGGCGCATTGAAGCCCATTCACTTGGTTATGAACGGGCTGTGTTATCTGGTATTTGTGCTCTCGGTACTCTTCTGGTAATGCCTGGTCTGTGATTTTTTCAAGTAATATGAGGAAAAGAAAAAGAGAAAAACGATGGCCCTTCCGATAGTTGTCGTCACGCGACGTATTCCGCAACAGGCTCGGGAAATATTGGGGGCACAGGCCGATCTTGTGTGCTGGGAGCAAGGTTGCCCGGTTGATCGGAAATGGTTGTTGGATCATCTACCCAAAGCGGACGGTCTGTATTGCCTGTTGACGGACCGTATTGACCGGGAGGTGCTTCAGGCTGGAGCACGTCTTCGGGTGATCAGCACCATGGCTGTCGGATATGACCATATCGATGTGGGAGCCTGTACAGCCCGTGGCATTCCGGTTGGGCACACGCCGGGTATTTTAACTGAAACCACGGCGGATCTGGCTTTTGCCTTACTCCTTTCTGCAGCCAGACGAATAGTTGAAGGGGTGGAATATGTGCGACAGGGACAGTGGACAACCTGGAGTCCTGATCTCTTGCTGGGACAGGATGTATATGGTGCGACGTTAGGCATTGTCGGATTTGGCCGGATTGGGCAGGCCATGGCTAGGCGTGCGCAAGGATTCCAGATGGATGTGCTAGCTGTGCGGTCACCACATGGTGTGAGCGGGTCACCACCGTCTTCGGTCTCACCAGAGGCTGGCACTCAGCTCATTGCTAAACCGAAATTGGACCGGAAGGCCTCTTTGGAAGGGACCAGTCAGGGCGAGTCGGTGAGAGCGTCCTTCCACGAGGTTGATTTGCATGAAGCATTAGCCCGGGCGGATTTTGTGAGTCTGCATGTACCGCTGACATCTCACACACATCATTTGATTGGGGAAGCTGAGTTTCGGGTCATGAAGCCATCAAGTATTCTGATAAATACAGCTCGTGGAGGGGTCGTTGACCCGGAGGCCCTGTACCACGCCTTAGTGCATGGCCATATTGGTGGGGCAGCTCTAGATGTGACTGATCCGGAGCCCATTCCCGTGTCACACCCGCTCCTTACGCTTCCCAACTGTCTGGTTATTCCACACTTGGGGAGTGCGTCTGTGGCGACGAGGACGAGAATGGCCTGCATGGCCGCTGAGAATATCGTTGCCGGGCTACGTGGAGACGCACTACCACACTGTGTGAATCCTGAAGTCTACCCGGTGTAACGCAGGTCCAGGACCGGGATGGTAGGAATCTCAAAAAATATTGATAGATAATTGTTTCCACAGAGAGGGAGCTCAATGATATGCGCGTCCTTGCAGGGCAATCTGACAATTGGTCGTTTCGTCAAAAGGAGAGATCATGATCCATATCACACCACCGGCCGTCGAAAAATTAAAAGGCTTGATTGAGGAACATCCCGAGGATCCCATTGTCCGTTTGGCCGTTCGTGATCGGGATGACAAAGCCCTGGTTTTTTCCATTACCCTTGAAGATGCCGTGACACAGGAGGATTCGGTCTTAGACATTGAAGGGCTCATCATTGCCATAGACGGATCCTGTGCGCAACGCTTGGAGGGCGTCACCATAGATTATAAGGAGACTGCTGGATTCAGCTTCCACCACCCGGAACCGCCCGATCCTTATAAATTAAACTTGATCCTTCCGGAATGAGGCAGCGGGAAGGGAATGGGGCCATCAATGGAATCCGATTGCAGGAATATTCTTCATTCCCAATTCTTGCTAAGCTGAACCGGTCACCATACCTCCCGCGTTAATTTTTATGATGGAAAAATTCTTTGCAACCTGTCCGCGTGGTTTAGAAGACGTTCTGAGCCAAGAGCTTCAAGAGTTAGGCGGGCAGGAGATTCGATCGACTCCAGGCGGCGTCGAATGTCAAGGGTTTTTTCCTCTCTGCTACCGGCTCAACTTAGAAAGTCGGATCGCCAGCCGTATTCTGTGGCGGATTGGGCAGGGGTGGTACCGGGATGAAGAAGACCTGTATCGCCTCGCCTCAAGTCTTCCCTGGCCCGATTATTTTTCCGTGGACTGTCATATCAAAGTTCGCATGATTGCTCAACATTCTCCACTGAAGAGCCTGGAGTTTGCGACGCTACGCGTGAAAGATGCCATTTGTGACCGATTTGTCCGGGTAACACAGGCGCGCCCCGAGGTCAGTAAACGACAACCCGATATTCAAATTGTGGTTTTTGTCGCTGTTGATCATGTGGTGTGGTATATCGATACCTCCGGAGATCCGCTGTTTAAGCGTGGATGGCGGAAGGTGGCGGGTGAAGCGCCGATACGGGAAAATTTGGCGGCAGGCATCCTCAGGCTTTCAGGTTGGACCGGTGAGCAGGTTCTACTTGATCCGATGTGTGGCGCCGGCACCTTTTTAATTGAGGCGGCCTTGATGGCCAAAGGGATTGCCCCAGGCCGTGGACGGGAATTTGCCTTTCGACACCTAAAGAACTTTGATTCCACGACCTGGGATCATGTACGCCAAGAGTCGGTCAAATCGATCCTCCCCGGTCCGGGTCCATCTATTATTGGGTATGATGAGGATGCAAATGCCTTGACCATGGCCAAAAGAAATCTTGAAGGCTTAGGTCTTGAAGATATTCAATTAGATCAGGTGGAGGTATTGAATATGACACCTCCCGGCCCGAAAGGTTTTTTGGTGACCAATCCTCCCTATGGCGTGAGAATGGGAGATCGGTCGGAACTGGAGGAGTGGTATCCGAAATTTGGGAACCTGTTGAAACAGCAGTTTGCGGGGTGGAGGGTCTATGTGCTCACAGCCGATTCGCGTCTCCCTAAACTGATTCATTTGGCGCCGTCGCGCAAAATCCCTCTGTTCAATGGTCCGTTGGAATCGAGGCTGTATGAATTTCAGATGGTGGCCGGAGGTAACCGGAAATCGGCAAGGCAGGCCAGGCAACAGGCCGTGAACAAATCAGGCCTTAGATGAGAGGTTTTCCTGCCATGTTTAAGAGCGAGACCCAGACATCTTCAATGCATCGCAGCACATATATCCATTCGTCGCAGGTCTTCGGTCGTTTGAATAGATGGCAAGTGGGAGGGAAGGAAAAATTTTTCGAGTGACTTGGAGTCTCTTCCGAAAACAAGGCCACCGGAATCGACCGTAAGCGGCGGTCGCGTTGAAGTCCCTTTATAATCTCTTCTCCCGACACATCAGGGAGATGATTGGAGAGAAAAATCAGGTCGGGTTGCGGGGCATCCATGAAGGGATACTCCTGATTTAAAAAGGCCATGCCTTGTTCGCCGTCTTCGGCCTCCAGAATTTCCACGCAGATGATTTGCGCCACCGTCAGGGCTTCTTTGAGGGCTTCTATCTGCGCGATATCATCCTCGATGGTCAGGATTTTAAACGTGTTTTTGACGGCTCCGCGCATGATCCGATGCTCATCTTCCTGGTTGACGCAGGCTGCTCACACTTTAGTCTGGTGAAGGATTGACGTCTGATATACGACAACACATGCGTGTGTTGGTCAATCTGTTGTTTCGGTTGAATCCTGCTGAGATTAAGAGGAAACCGGCTGGAAAAGATTTTTGATGAAGAAGATAGAGGAGGAGAATGCCGAGGACTGGATATTTTCGATTGATTGCAGAAGGGAGTGGGGCCCATTATGCTGAAAAAACGGCACACCAAAATACGTAAATCTCATACAGGTTGAACAAACATGAAACATTCAAGCAGAGTAGGAATACTCTTTCTCCCCTCTGGGTTGAGATACAGGCACGCCTGTGGCGTGATGGAATATGCTAGTCAGGGAGGTTCCCGAACAGTTGCTTGATTACCGGGATCGCATCAGGGCGAGCGGCGACGATGCCATTAACGGTGGGCTGAGGTTGGTTGCATTGAATGGGTTTCAGGTCTCTGTCCACGACGACCCCTCCCGCCGCTTGAACCAGGAGGACGGCAGCCGCGATATCCCATTCGTTTTGTAAGCCAAAATTGATCACTCCATCAATCTGTCCGGCAGCTACCAGTGCC
>JAUIKP010000324.1 GCA_030430725.1 Nitrospiria bacterium | reverse complement strand
CGAGTTGGCCGTATCCGTTGTGACGGGGATGCGATAGGGTATATCGGAGAGTTTCACCCTGAAGTACTCGAAGCCTGGCAAATCGATATGCCAACGTCCGGGTTTGAATTCGAGATCAGAAAGCCGGAAACTTAGGCGGGGACAGGTTGTCCGTCTCTCATGGTAAGGGACACAAGGTGAGAAAATCCTTGAGGATCGTGAATCGCCATTTCTGAAAGCATTTTTCGATTTAATAACACATTGGCTTTCTTCAGCGCATTCATGAACTGACTATAGGTTACTCCTTGTGCTCGAACAGCCGCGTTGATCCGGGTGACCCAGAGCTGCCGGAAATTCCGTTTTCTCTGTTTTCGTCCGGTGTACGCATAAGCCTGCCCTTTATCAACCGATTCGGTGGCAGTCCGGAAAAGCTTACTTTTTCCTCCATATTGGCCACTCGCCAGTTTGAGCCGCTTCTTCCGGCGCTGTCGAGTCTGTGGCCCCCCTTTTACCCTTGGCATGACACGTTCTCCTTTATTTTAAAAATGTTACGTATAGGGGAGTAATCGAGACAGTGAAGTTCGGTCTTCTTTTCTGACCTCTGCTGCACCGCTTAGTCTGGATTTTACCCTGGGTGCCTTGGAAGTGAGGATATGACGCATTCCGGCCTTCCGCCGCATCCATTTGCCCGAGCCGGTTCGTTTAAATCGCTTACTGGCTCCTGAGTGATTTTTTAACTTCATTTTTGCCATGTCTTATTTTCCTTTTTCAACGACCCGCAAATTGCCAGCCTCACTCACTTGGACAATTATTTTGGAGCGACCACCATATAAAGATTCCGGCCCTCCATTCTAGGAGGACTTTCAATATTTCCTGCGCCCTTTAACTCCTCAATAACCTTCTGAATCGCTTTGAACCCAAGCTCTTGATTGGCCATTTCTCGACCGCGGAACATAACCGTAACTTTGGTCTTATTCCCTTCTTCCAGGAATTCCCGTATCTGCCGGACTTTCGTCTCCATATCGTGCCTGTCTGTCCGGGGCCGAAATTTAACTTCCTTAACCTGTGTGGATTTCTGGTTAAGTCGCATGCGATGTTCTTTTTTGCTCTGTTCATACTTAAATTTCCCATAATCCATAATACGGCAGACCGGAGGGTCTGCGGTAGGAGCCACTTCCACTAAATCATATCCAATTTCCCTTGCCTGCCGAATCGCTTCTGATGTCTTCAGGATTCCAAGTTGCTCACCTTCCGCACCAATAACACGGACTTCAGGATTTTTGATGAAATGATTAATACGTTGTTTGGGTGTCACAGGACGAGTCATTCGAAAAGTAAAGAACCCTTCCTAACCGCCTCGGGCATGTCTTCCCGAATCAGCGTCACCAAATCAATAATAGGCATCGTTCCCAAGTTTTTCCCGTTCCTTTGTCGAACCGCAACCATCTTTGCTTCAGCTTCACGATCCCCCACGACAATCATAAAAGGAATCTTTGCCTTTTCAGCCTCACGGATTTTAAGGCCAATCTTTTCATTTCGCAAGTCTAAGGCGACTCGACAGCCTTCCTGACGAAGACTTTTTTCAACCTCTTGGGCATACCCCTGATGTTTTTCTGATATTGGGAGGATCGTAACCTGAACAGGGGCCAACCAGGCAGGAAAGGCACCCCCAAAATGCTCCAAAAGAATCCCGAAAAATCGTTCAATTGACCCGAGTAAAGCCCGGTGAATCATGATGGGTTGATGCGTTTTTCCATCATCACCCACATAGGTCAGGCCAAACCTCTCTGGATTATTAAAATCGACCTGAACCGTAGAGCATTGCCAGGATCGGCCTAGGGCATCCTGAATTTTGACATCTATTTTCGGACCATAAAAGACCCCTTCCCCCGGATCTTCCTGATAGGTATAGCCGCCGCTTTTTAGTGCAGTTTCCAGCGCCAAGGTTGCTTGATCCCATTGGTCGATCGTCCCCACAGCCTTTTCGGGCCGAGTGGAGAGAAACATCTTGAATTCCGTAAATCCAAAAGTCCCCAGCATACCCGTAATAAATTTCAGGACCTTTTGGACTTCTTCGCCCAACTGGTCAGGGCGACAGAATAAATGAGCATCATCCTGGGTAAATCCACGAACCCGCATTAGGCCATGCAGCACTCCGGATCGTTCGTACCGGTAGACTGTTCCCAATTCCCCGTAGCGGATAGGCAAATCACGATAACTGCGCAAATGTGATTTATACACCATGATATGAAACGGGCAATTCATGGGCTTTAACTGATATTCACTGGACTCAACAGGCATGGGGGCGTACATATTTTCTTTGTAGAAGTCCACATGCCCGCTGGTTTTCCATAAATCCAAACGAGCAACATGCGGCGAATAGACCAACTCATACTGATTGGCTAAATGTTGTTCCCGCCAAAAATTTTCAATTAGCAGACGGATCTGCGCCCCTTTGGGGTGCCATAAAATAAGACCGGGGCCGGTCTCGTCCTGAATACTAAATAAATCAAGGTCTTTCCCGAGCTTTCTATGGTCACGGCGTTTGATCTCCTCTAAATTATCCAAATAAGCCTGCAAGGCTTCTTTGGAGGGAAAGGACGTGCCATAAAGCCGTTGCAACATGGGATTTCGTTCATCCCCTCGCCAATAGGCTCCAGCACTATTCAGAAGTTTGAAGGCTTTGACATAGCCCGTGGCCGGCAGATGGGGGCCACGACAGAGATCGACGAAGTCCCCTTGAGTATAAGCCGACACCGGTTCTCCATCAGGAAACCCCTGAATGAGCTCCACCTTATAGAATTCACCACGATTTTTAAAAAATTCTATTGCTTCTGCCTTAGAAAACTCACGTCTTGAAACCGAAAGGTTCCGATTTATGATTTCAAAAGCGCGGGCTTCGATTTTTTCTAAATCGTCCGGCGTGAACGGGCGCTCAAAGGCAAAGTCATAAAAGAAGCCTTCTTCGATGGCCGGACCGATCGTTAATTGTGCGGAAGGAAAACACTCCTTCACCGCCTGGGCCATAATATGCGTGCTACTGTGCCGATAAATTTCTTTGCCTTCTGGGGAATCAAACCCCAATGGTTGCAAAGTTGCATCGATTTCCAGGGGAGCCAAAAGGTCTATTTCCACACCATTGGCCTTCACGGCAAACACCTCGGGTGGCACGGCCCCCTTTAATTTCTCGAGTGCTGCCTTCGCCGTGATCCCTTTGGGAAGAGCCTGGCTACTTTCCCCTTGCAGTGATACCTGAATAGATTCCATTAGAGTAAAAACACCTGGTAAAAAAGATCTACATTCTGTGATGAACGCAAGAAAAGGCACCATTCCCTTCAATTAAGGAAGCTGGATACCTGTCAGGCTTTTTTGGAAAAAAGATAATGGTAGGCGCGGGCGGTATTGAACCGCCGACCTCTACCGTGTCAAGGTAGCGCTCTCCCCCTGAGCTACGCGCCTATATCTTACCGGCCATATGCTAGACTGCATTGGTAGTCTTGTCAAGAAATGGTTATTTTTCAAGGGGAAAGGGAAAAACTATCCAACAGAATCCGATTCCGCTTTTTTGCGTTTCCCAGTAGTTGATTGCTTTAACTGATTGACGGAGATTTGAAATTCGGTAATTTTTTTCCTGAGTGTATTGCGATTGAGGCCAAGAAGCCGAGCCGCTTTAATCTGATTGCCATGGGTTTCCCGTAAGGCCAGCTCAATCAAGGGTCGTTCAACTGCTCTCATTAAAGTGGGATAAAGATTTTTCCCTGACCCGACATTCATCGCTCGAACAAAATCCCCCAATTTTTTTTCCACATAACTGGCCAAGCTCACATCTTTCGGATCGATTGCCCCCTCTTCCGATGGTTGATCTCCCATAATCTGCCGGATCTGATTCATAGTACTCCAGGCGGGCAAGGGGCCGGCATAAATGAATGTTTTGGACAAATTTAATTGGCCATTTAGTGCGGACAAGGCAGGTAAAAATTCCTTCCCGGACTCATCCAGAATCACACCGGTAAATTGTTGAGAGCGCATGGCCGCTTCCAGGGAAGAGCAGTCATCCAACACCGTAATGGTGTTCTGGAGATCAGGACCTTGAACCCGAGACTTGAGATCGGGATCCTGGGTTAATAGAGCAAACCGTATGTGAGAAGGGTTCAAAGACACGTTATTTTGGTCAGGTGAAATGGAAGCGAGGATTATGTCGGAACATTATTTAAAAATCAATTGAGGTCTATCTCCTAGGTTGAGAAGCTCAAGCAATTCCCAATAGTGGACCCAATATACGTAAGGTGCTCCAAATCACCACGGCACCAATTGCATCCAACAACAGTCCGGCTTGCACCATTCGGAGAATCGGAATTCTCCCCGTTCCATAGACAATGGCATTCGGGGGAGTCGAAACGGGCAGCACAAATGCCAGACTTGCAGCCATACAAGCACCCAGTACCGGCGGGACAGGAGAAAAATTGGCCGTATGAGCAATGGCAATGAGCACCGGCACAATCATACTAGTGGCTGCGGTATTCGACGCGAGTTCCGTGAGAACCAGG
>JAUIKP010000323.1 GCA_030430725.1 Nitrospiria bacterium | reverse complement strand
CGCCCGAGCATGCGAGCCACGGATTTTGCATCATCGACCGCATAGGCCAAGCCGGCGAGATTCAGATATTTATCAATTCCTATGATCACCGCCCAGGATTTTCCTTGGGTCTCGGCCATATATTGGGCGGGCGCTTTTCCGTTGACGGTAGTGCTTGGGGTATCAGCGTGGACCTGAAGCGGGAGGAACCACGGGATCAAACTAAAAAATACGAGAGAAAGCATCAGGAGGCTGGGGCAGAGGAGGGATCCTCTTCTCAGGATGGGATTATGTAGAATGCGATCGAACACCGATCACTTGCTCCTGTGGCTTCTGTCGATTTTACTCAAGAAAATTTCCGGAAGAAAATAGGCCATGGCCCATTCTCTTTATGGATCAGAATTTCCTCTTTGGTCTCCTTCTTTCGTTTCGTTTGGTCAACGGGTACGGTAACGAGTGAAAGATGGAGGAATTGGTATGTGTTGGTCGTGGCGTTGTCGATTCTTGGGACCAGTTTACTGGGTTTGGCATCAGAGATGCCAATGTTCGCTTCGTGCACAAATCAAAACCTACGAGACGAGTCCTTCTTGAAGCCTGTCGATCATTTCCCTAAATTGGGAGCCCATGTCTGAGTGGAGAACAGGTCCGGCCCGGTCCCTCCGGGAAATAATGGATTGACTTCATGGAAAAGAGTTTATAGGATCGCCTGGTTTTCTCTCCTTCATCAGCATCGCGTTTTTTGGATATGATTCCATCTGATACCCAGTGAAGCTGAAGAGGGGTGTGAGTGAATCCCTTCTTTGGGACCTGTGGTGTTGAGCGTACCATCCCCCAAACCTATAGATAAAGTCTATGCGTGCGCGTGGATTATTGCGCCAAATCCTTTATGGGGAATTTTTGGGGACCCCTTTTGTTTATTTAAATTCATGAGGAACAATCATGACCTATTGGCTCATGCAGAACCCTTTATGTAGAAGAATTCAGCCGTTGGCTTGCATCCTTCTGTTGGGGATACTCGTCATCGGTCCACCTGTGACTCTGGCCAAAGATTTAAAAAATGTGATTCCTGGTCTTTATGGGGGAAATGGGTTTCAAACAGATCCTAATTTTGCAGGCAATCGGTCCAATGATTTTGGCAATGCGGTATTTGATTCATTTAATGAATTGACCAATGGCATTGGGGCACAAACCGGGCAATTTGCGGTGAACTCCACCGTGGCAGCCTATCGGTTTGATGTTGAACGGGGAGTTCCTGTTGAAGTCACCAAAAGCCTCGGTCCTCTTTTTGCGGAACGGGCGGACACGCTTGGAAAAGGGCGATTTGATTTTCAGGTCGTCTGGTCCAACGCCAATTACAAGAAATTTAATGGGCAGAAGCTATCTTCTCTCAGTGAAGATGTTTCTCCCACAGCCGGGCCTGGAACTCCACCGAATGCCCCAGGGCTCGATGAGTTATTACAAATTAACCTGGACGTCAAAGTGATTACCAATTTTGTGGGATTTTTTGGCACGTATGGCCTCACGGATAATTGGGACGTCAATCTTTTGGTTCCTCTCATCAATAACAAGATCAAGGCCAAAGCGAAGGCGACCATGCTTGATGCAAACGGTGTCCCTTGTACGCAGGGTGGAAATTGCAGTGGTATTTACGTGATCAATGGCACAACACCGGGTACGGGAGATCCTTCAAAAGACAGTTTGTCTGAGGACAAAACCGGGATCGGCGACGTTCTCCTGCGAACCAAATATAACTTTCTAAAAAATCATGAGATCTTGCCGGATTTGGGTGTACGTGGGGGCATTTCTTTTCCCACGGGAAACGAAGATAATTTCATGGGAGTCGGAGAATTCAAATTTGAGGGGTTGGCTGTGGCTTCTAAATATTATTCATCCCCGATCGGCATGATTGGACCCCATGTGAATACGGGCTTCGTGCTCGTCAACAATAAATCCGAACTGAATCTTTTTACCTATGTGGCAGGATTTGATCTGGCACCGATTCCGGTCTTTGCTTTCTCACTTGATCTCCTGGGCCGTCACGAATTTGACGATAAGGATAACAGTGGAAAGGACATCGTTGATTTGGCTCCCGGGTTAAAATGGGCCCCTCTTCCCAACACTCTGCTCCAGGCTGCAGTCCAGCTTCCTCTCAATAAAAATGAAGGGCTCCGTCCGGATGCAGTCTGGACGTTAGGCGTTGGAGCGACCTTTTAAAGAATTGCATCGTCACCCCGGTACTGCTGTTCTTGGGAATGATGCTCTAGGGGAAAAAGGTCCTTGCCAGGTAAAAGGAAAAGGGGATGGCGGCTATTCGATATCCTGCGCGAGGCGAAAGCCAATCTGGATGCTCCGCGAGTCGGCGCTGTATCCATTACGAAACGAGGAACGCAAAGACATGGGCGCATTGGTCCAGCCACCGCCTCGCCTCACACGTGTTCCGCAATTTCCGTTATTCGCCTTTAGCCAGGCCGCCCCGTTTGTTGGGGCATCCTGATAGTCGTCGTGCCAGCAATCCTGGACCCATTCCCATACATTTCCGCTCATGTCATGGAGGCCGAGGCCGTTGGCTTGTTGGGTTCCAACCGGCTGAGTCCTTCCAGCACTGTTTGTGTTGAACCAGGCATAAGTCTCAAGGTGTTCTTGTTCTGAAGTCCCCGCCCATATTTCATTTTTTTTCATGTTTTTCGCTGCATATTCCCACTCAGACTCTGTGGGAAGTCGAAAGCGATAACCGGTTTCCTCCGATAACCACGTTGCATAGTCCACCGCGTCATTCCAAGAGACATTGATGACCGGATGCCTTTCACGTCCCCATCCCTCATCTCCCGGAAAGGGTCGACCCGTTGATATGGCAAACCGGTCATATTCTTCAAAGGTGACCTCGAATCGCCCCAGCGCAAATTTTTTGATTTTGACCTCTCGTAGCGGATGTTCGCTAGACCTATCCTCTTCCCGGCTATCACCCTGTTGAAAAGTCCCGGCAGGGATTGAAACCATTTCGGGATCCAGATGAATGCTCACTACCGGCGCGACGACTTTCAGAATGGCCATCTTAAAAGTTCTATTCTCCTCAGCCAACCATGTGCCCAATCCACCCAGTAGCATAAGAACGACACCTATGAATCCTGCTCGTTTTATCCAACGTTTCTGACGCTTGGCCAGCTGATACTGTTTTTTCAGCATGGACACGGTTTCTGCATGCGAAGATTCCGGCGAATTTAGACTTGGCGTTCTGGTTTTGGGCGAAGGTTTCCCGGAAACCGATTGGCGTCTGGGATTGTCAGTCTTTGTGTGATCAGCCAAGGGGGTGGGAGAGGATTTTTCCACAGGAATGGTGGTTTGCTTATCGTCGTTCATGGGGTGCACGATCTGACCCTGCACAGGCGAAAGGCAATACGTGGCCTGTTGGGGATATTCCTAATCCCTCTGCGACTTTTCGTCCTGTTAGAAGAATAGTGCATTTCCTCCTTCGTGACGGACCAGGGACTTTCACTATTCCTTGCAGGACCGCCCTTTCGTCATGTCGGATCATCTTAACAGATAATTCCCTGAACAAAAGCCGTTTTTCTTAATGTAAAAATTCAATAAGAATTATACAAGGGGTGGCAACTGTGGATCTGGACAATCGGTTGGATTTGTCACTTTATAATGAAGACATGAGGCCTTGTATCCTGATTTGCAAGGTTCAGAAGGTGAGAGATGATGCCTAAAGGAATTGGAATGAAGAGGTTGGGAGCAACTCGGTGGAAGGGTTGGAGGGAACGAATGAAAGAAAGGTGATTTCTTCCCTGATGGCTGTGCTTTTGAGCTCCTGCCGAATTTCAGCCGTCATATGAGTTGTGTGGAGCTGGCGAGAGGAATTGAACCTCCGACCTGCGGTTTACAAAACCGCTGCTCTACCGATTGAGCTACGCCAGCTCGGTCAGAAGCATCATCATACCAAAGGTATGTTGCATTCAACCAGTATTCGGTACATAAAAAGTTTTCTTTCCAACTGGCCACGATTTAGGACATTTGCAGCAGAACTTTTCGAACGCCACGCTGTGCGGCTTTTTCCATGGCCAGAACGCCATCCAGAAGTGGATAGCGGGCATGGATTAGCGGGTCGACCCGGATGTGCTTCGATTCTAATAGGCGGATGGCCGGAGGGAAAGGGCCACAACGAGATCCAATTACGGATATTTCTTGAATGACCAAAGTCGCCATATTTAAAGACACGTCTCCATGATACGTGGATTTGAGTACAATTGTACCTCTTGGCCGAATCAAGTGTATGGCCGTGGAAAGTCCTTCGGGGCTTCCGGTGGCTTCCACAATGATATCTGCGCCTTGAGAAATATCAGCTGGGTGCGAGGTCACTCTGATTCCCATATGAGTGAGCCAGGCGTCATGGTCTGAATGGCGACCCAAGAGGGTGACGGCACATCCTGAAAGCACAAGAATTTGTGCGCACAGTACCCCTAACTTCCCATCTCCGATCACGACCACCCGGTCTGTAGGTTTGATCGCAACTAATTGGGGAATTTCACAGGCCGCGGCTAAGGGTTCG
>JAUIKP010000322.1 GCA_030430725.1 Nitrospiria bacterium | reverse complement strand
CACAACCGCTTCACGCACGAATGGGAACATTTTTCGTGGGCCGGTGTGGAAGAGCAGTGGTTCATCATCCACGATGAGGTATTGGTTAAACGAGAACCCACCCGCACCATCGATCACCACCGGTGTGTTAATGCGGTAGATCCCGTCAGCAATCTCATGCACGTTCGTTCCCGTCTGCTTATTCGTCATGGTCATGAGACTCTCCTGGTTACGGATTGAGAACTCCCTTAAGGCTACGAAATATCTACCTGGTTCCTTATAAAATATTCGAGCCTCAAAAATTAGGATTTTTGTTTAACTGACTGAGGATGTCAAATTGTCATAGGGCTCATAGGGTTGAGCGCTAAATTCGTTGGATGGGTATTGGTCTTCTGAATCCTTATGTAATGCGACGGTCCTGGCTTCTTTGGTATCTTATTCCTGTCTCAAGGCAATCCGCGCTCAGGGTTGTAGTGCCTTTGAAAAGGATAACCAGGAAATGAGTTTCCCTCATCCTTTTTTAACCAGGAAACTTTTATTTGCAGGTGAATGAAGGGAGTGGCTAACCATGTCTGATTTTGAAAAGCTCGGGGTGTTTTATTTAGGCCGGCCATACGACCTCGCCACCAAATCAGCTAAACCCGGATTACTTCTCTATGACTCGAAAGATCTTGTCACTCATGCCGTCTGCGTGGGCATGACGGGCAGCGGTAAGACCGGCTTGTGTATTGGCCTGCTGGAAGAAGCCGCAATCGATAATATCCCGGCCATCATCATTGACCCCAAGGGCGATATTGCCAATCTCTTACTGACTTTTCCGGATCTGCGTGGCAGCGATTTTCTTCCCTGGATCAATCACGATGACGCAAAGAAAAAGGCCCTCACGCCGGAAGCGTTCGCGGAAAAGGAAGCCGCCAAATGGAAAGCGGGTTTGGAATCTTGGGGACAGGATGGAGACAGAATCGCCAAACTCCGGGAAGCAGCGGACTTTCTGGTATATACCCCTGGCAGCACGGCAGGACTTCCTGTATCCATTCTCCAATCGTTTGCCGTGCCCTCACCCAACATTCTTAAAGACGCAGAACTTTTAGGGGACCGGGTGGGCACCACAGCGACCAGCTTACTCAATCTGGTCGGTCTTGATGCCGACCCCCTGCAAAGCCCCGAACATATTCTGCTGGCCAATGTCCTGAAAACCTCCTGGGAAGCCGGACAGGACCTCACGCTTTCCTCGCTGATCCAACAGATTCAAACCCCGCCGTTTTCAAAGTTGGGCGTGATGGATTTGGAATCGGTTTTTTCCTCAAAGGATCGCTTCGCATTAGCCATGCGTTTTAATAATTTATTGGGCGCGCCAGGGTTCTCCGCATGGCTGGAGGGCCAACCGATGGATATCGATCAGATTTTGCATTCCCCAACCGGCAAGCCCCGCATCGCCATTTTTTCCATCGCGCACCTGAATGACACCGAACGCATGTTTTTTGTCAGTCTTCTGCTCACGCAAATGGTCAGTTGGATGCGGAGCCAATCCGGCACCACCAGTCTGCGCGCACTGCTCTATATGGATGAAGTCTTTGGCTTTTTTCCTCCGATTAAAAACCCGCCATCCAAAGCCCCGATGCTGACCATGCTGAAACAAGCTCGAGCCTTTGGCCTCGGCGTCGTGCTCGCGACTCAAAACCCGGTTGACCTGGATTACAAAGGACTGGGGAATACGGGAACGTGGTTTATCGGACGACTCCAGACCGAACGGGACATGGCCCGCGTCTTGGATGGATTGGAAGGTGCGGCGGCCAATAGTCAAGGAAACTTCAACCGTCAGAAGATGGAGCAGATTATCTCCGGCCTCGGGAACCGGGTATTTCTCCTGAACAACGTCCATGACGACGGGCCGGAAATTTTTGAGACCCGTTGGGCGTTGTCCTATCTTCGAGGGCCTTTAACCCGGACGCAAATCAAAACCTTGATGGATCCGGTAAAAGCTTCACTTTCCGGTTCTGCAGCTTTACCCGCTTCCACCAAAACCCTAGCCGCCGCTTCTCAATCTCATACCGGAACACCTGACAAAGGCATCACCCTCCATCCACCGGTTCTTCCTCCGGACATCCGCCAGCATTTCATACCCATTCGGGGAGCCAGACCCGCAGGCGCCTCGCTTATCTATCACCCACGGCTGTATGGTGCCGCATCGGTCCATTACCAGGATGCCAAAACGAAATTGGATGAAGTCCGTGAGGTCCAAGCCCTTGTCCTGATCACCACGGGCGCGGTATCGGTCCGATGGGATCAGGCAGACCCTCTCGATATTCCGCCTGCCGATTTGAATGCCCATCCTGCTGATGGAGGACAGTTTGGGGAGCTGCCAGGCGCCGCCAGCCAGGCGAAATCCTATAAGGCATGGGAAAAGGATTTTGAGGATTGGGTCTACCGAACCCAGACCTTGGAGATATTCCGGAATGCTTCGTTAGGGGTGACATCCGGCCCATATGAATCGGAACGGGATTTCCGTCTTCGATTACAACAGCTCGTCCGCGAACGACGGGATGACGAGACCGACGCACTCCGTAAAAAATATGGGGGGAAAATGGCCACCCTCGAAGATCGTATCCGGCGGGCGGAACAGGCCGTCCAACGGGAATCCGAGCAGGCCAAGCAACAAAAACTCCAAACGGTTATTTCCATCGGCGCGACTCTCTTGTCAGTGTTCATGGGCCGGAAAACCGTCAGCCGATCTTCGATGGGCCAGGCCACATCGGCCGTTCGAGGCATGAGCCGAGCCATGAAAGAAGGCAAGGATGTGGACCGTGCCGAGGAAAACGTGGACGCCCTTCAACAACAATTACTTACTGTAGAGAAGGAGTTACAAGAAGAGATTCAGTCCCTCACCGCCCAGTGGGATGTCCAAACCATCCCATTGGAAACTCTTAGTGTTCGTCCCAAAAAATCCAACATTTCCACAAAGTTGGTATCTTTGGCTTGGATCCCGTATTGGGCAGAAACCAACGGCCAACAGACTCCTGCGTGGCTTTGACCCTCAAGGGATTCCAGCCAAATCTTTTGGCAAATCAGGTTTCTTTTTGAATGGCACATCCCGTATCCTATCGTGTACGGCTGGTACTTCAATGATTAACCGAAGTGGAAGTGATCGGCCCACCCCTCACTGATTTTTCACCCGAGTGTCCGTGTATTCGGTTGTTCACCAGGAGATCTTGCCATGGAATTAATTCAACAACTTGTTAACAATCTGGGCGTCAATGAAGGCCAAGCCAAAGGTGGCGCCGGTCTTTTGTTCAATCTGGCCAAAGACAAATTAAGCGCAGGCGAATTTCAACAACTTACCGACAACATTCCAGAGGTTAAAAACCTCTTAGGAGCAGCCCCCGCTCCCTCCACTGCCGCCTCTGCGGGTGGCGGCATGATGGGAGCGTTAGGAGGCCTCGCCTCTTCACTCGGAGCCGGGGAATTAGGCGGGAAGATGGGGGGATTGGAAAATCTCGCCAATTTGGCAAGTGGATTCTCGAAACTGGGATTAAGCACAGACATGATTGGAAAATTTCTCCCGATCGTCCTTTCCTTCGTCCAAAATCAAGGCGGTGATTCAATGAAGGGTCTTCTGGAAAAAGTTTTGAAACCTGAGACTTCGACAACCTGATGATTCACCCCATGAATATCAACCATTTTCATAAGGATGCCATGATGTACCCGCAATATTTACCTGTATATTCTCACCGCCTCCTTCCTCTTCTGACGGTTGGGATCGTCCTCATGAGCTTCACAACTTTTGGTTGCCAGACGATCTATTATGATGCGATGGAAAAAATCGGCTATCACAAACGCGACCTGATGGTCAGTGATGTGGAAAAAGCTCGAGACGCCCAACAGGAAGCCAAAGAACAATTCAAATCCGCTCTTGACCGGTTTACCAAAACCCTCAATATCGAGGGGGGTGAGTTACAGGACAAATACGATGTCCTGAATGCGGAATACGAACAGAGCGAGGCCAAAGCCCAAGCGGTTCGAGATCGCATCGCGTCAGTGGAAGATGTCTCCGAGGCCTTATTCGAAGAATGGGAAGCTGAACTCAACGAATATTCCAGCGCCGCCCTGCGCAGGAACAGCCAAAAGCAACTCACCCAAACACGGACCCAATATGCTCAATTGATCAAAGCCATGAAACGGGCAGAGAAGAAAATGGATCCGGTCTTGGCGAAATTCAAAGACCAGGTCCTCTTTCTGAAACACAATCTGAACGCCCAGGCCATCGCATCGTTGAAAAGTGAATTGGTCTCAGTGGAAGGCAACATCGCTTCTCTCATCAAGGAAATGGAGGCGTCTATTAAAGAAGCCGATTCCTTCATTGCCTCAATGGAGAAAGAAAAGACTTAACAAGTTGGGCCATTGCCCCTATCAATACCTCACTCGTCCTGCCCGTCATGGGCGGACGAGTGACACACATCCTCGGTCATCCTGACTCACAAGGAGGGTCCTCATTGGGCATCATATCCTGGATTGTGTTCGGCCTCTTTGCAGGGATCCTGGCAAAGATCATCAT
>JAUIKP010000321.1 GCA_030430725.1 Nitrospiria bacterium | reverse complement strand
CGAGTTTGCACGCCGCCGGTGTCGGCGAACCGCGCAGGGAACCCGAAGGGCCACACCACGGCCACCATGGTCTTGGGTCCTTTTGCCGAAACAAAAGGGCCTCGGCTGCCGGTCCGAAAACCGGCTCTTTAATTCTGACCTCCATAATTACTACGGTGAGTTAAAAACTTCTTCATCTGCAGAAGGAAAGGAAGAACCCCTGTAACGATAATACCTGCGACCTTCTAATCCCTAAAAGATGGGTTTGCACCGCTTTGATCGTCATGGTCATAAACGTCACCGAATTGCACAATTGCAGCTACGATTAGAGAGATTGCCATGCTCTTTTGCCTATTTCCTCTCAGTCACCAGCCAAACGTGGGGATCGATCTTTCCGTTAAAATTGACGGCAAAGCATTACTAACATATACTCCTAATGTATACATCATAAAGGAGTTTTTATGATACGGACGCAAATCTACTTGACGGAAGAGGAGAAGGCCCAATTGGAAATCATCGCCCTGACGCGGGGAGTGAAGCAAAGCGAGTTGATTCGAGAAGCCGTCGACGAGCTCATTGAAAAATATACACCCTCACAGCGCCTCACCCGTATTAAACACGCACGAGGCCTCTGGAAAAATCGAAAGGACCTCCCCGCCTTACGTGACCTTCGCTCAGGATGGAGCCGAAGGGCTCAAACGTGAACAGACCCTTCCTGATCGATTCGGATGTCTTGATCGACTATCTCAAAGGTTTCGACCTAGCCTGCGATTTGATGGAAACGCATATAGACAGCATAGGCCTCTCAGTCATCACGATTGCTGAAATACGGGCCGGCATCAAAGGGAGAGAAGAAGAACAGGCCTTTGAACAGTTCCTCTCAGCCATTCCGCACTACGATGTAACCCGAACGATTGCCGAGATGGGCGGAGATTGGGTTCGCCAATTCGGCCGGTCTCATGGCGTTGAAATACCGGATGCGTTGATTGCGGCCACCGCTGCCACCCACAACCTTGAACTGAAAACTCTCAATACCAAACACTATCCAATGATTAAAGACCTCGCCCAAGCCTATCAAAAGAGTTAACTGGCAGCCTTTCAGCGTCGTGTTAAATTCAGGGAAGGCCAGCAGCTTTCAGATTACATCATCAAGGGGCTTTGATATCTTCTTCATCGGTCGGAGAAGAATTCTTGGGTCGATAATACCGACGTCCTTCTAATTCTTTAGGAAGATGGGTTTGGGCTTTAGCACCCTTTGGGTCATCATGGGCATACCGATAGTCTTTTCCATAATCCAAATTCTTCATTAACGAAGTCACCGCATTCCGCAAATGCAGCGGGACCGAGAGATTGCCCTTTTCCTTGGCGTCTTTCTTCGCTGCCAGTAGCCCCATATACGATGCGTTGCTTTTCGGGGCGGTAGCTAAATAGGTCACCCCATGAGCCAAATTGATTTGTGCTTCAGGTAAACCGATGACCTCCACGGCATGAAAAACAGCCGAGGCAATCAAGAGCCCCTGCGGATCGGCCATCCCGATATCTTCGGATGCAAAAATCATCATTCGCCTGGCGATAAACTTGGGATCTTCTCCACCCTCCAACATTCTCGCCAGCCAATACAACGCCCCATCCGGATCAGAATCCCGCATACTTTTAATAAAGGCCGAAATCAGATTGTAATGCTCTTCTCCATCCCTGTCGTATCGTAAGGCCTTCTGCTTCAGGGCTTGCTCGACTTGCGGTTGATCGATGGTGATCGGTTTGCCTGGCTTGGCATATTGACCAACGACAAATTCCAGCCCCGTTAACATCGACCGGGCATCGCCATTGCCATAGCCGATTAATAACTGCTTCGCAGCTGGAGTGAGGGTGACGGATAAAGAACCGAGTCCCCGTTTCCTGTCCGAAAGGGCCCGATACAAGATATGCCTCAACGCCTCCTCATTTAAGGATTGAAGCACCACCACCATGGACCGGGACAACAAGGGAGCAATCACTTCGAAAGAAGGATTCTGTGTGGTGGCTCCAATGAGTATAATATCTCCCCGTTCAACATAGGGGAGGAAGGCATCCTGTTGCGCTTTATTGAATCGATGGATTTCATCCACAAAAAGAAGTGTACGCTGCCCTGACACCTTTCGGCGTTGTTGGGCCGTTTTCAGTAATCCGCGCAACTCCGGCACGCCACTGAGCACGGCTGAAAATGGCACAAATGTCGCCTGGGTTTTCTTGGCGATTATACTCGCTAAGGTCGTCTTTCCCGACCCCGGCGGGCCCCATAGAATAAGTGAGGGCACACGATCATGTTCAATTGCCACGCGCAGCGGCTGACCTTCGGCCAGAACATCTTCCTGTCCCACAAACTCATCAAAATCCCCCGGCCGCATTCTCTCTGCTAACGGAGTCTGGCGAGTACTGGTAGGCTCCTGAACAGGGAAAAGATCTTCCTGGGACTGTGACTCAAAGGATTCCATAACAATGCACGTACCCTCTTGGAATTTCTGAAAGTCGATTTGGGGATTACCTCAATCTTCTCAGTATGCTATAACCACCGGACATATACCCGCAAATAAAATCAGAAAGTAGCTTTTTGATGGCATCTCTCGAAAAAAACCGTTGTGACTCCCGTAGACAAAAACGGAGAGCACGGTGAAAGCGGTCATAAACGAAGTGACCGTGGGCTATTCCGATCACGGGAACGGCACCCCGCTCGTCTTCATCCATGCTTTTCCACTTTCCAAAACCATGTGGCAACCTCAAGTCGATGCGCTAAAAGACACTTATCGAGTGATCACCATCGACTTGGGAGGACATGGAGAATCCGACATCGTGCCATGGAACGATTCGTTGGACGATTATGCCAAGGATGTCATCCACCTGCTCGATCATTTAGGTATAGCTCAAGCCGTATTTGTAGGCTTGTCGATGGGCGGATATACCCTCTTTGCAATCTATCGACATTATGCTGATCGGGTAACAGCCATGGTTTTGGCAGATACAAGAGCGCAAGCGGATAGTGAGGAAGGGAAAGCTGGACGTGCGTCGATGGCTCAAGTCGCTTTTAGCGATGGGGTACCGGCCATTGCCGACCTCATGCTTCCTAAACTTCTGGCCCCTTCCACCATTGAGCGTCATTCTGAAATGGTGGAGCAGGTTCGACAAATGATTCTTCAAACATCAACGGGGGGAATTGTCGTCGATTTGGCAGCTATGGCCGCTAGACCTGATTCAACAGATCTGTTATTCACAATCACCTGCCCGACTTTGATCATTGTGGGCGAGGATGATGTCGCGACCCCGGTCTCAGAGTCTCAGTACATGGCCAACCGGATACCAGGCTCAACCTTGGTCACCATCCCTGAAGCCGGGCATCTCTCGAACTTCGAACGACCAGTCGCCTTCAATGAAGCACTTCAAAGTTTCCTCACGACACACCGGTTATAAGATTTGAATTGCCGCAACCCCAAACCCATTGGGAAAACATCCGATGGAGGATTTGGATGGGATTAGAGAGACGAGCCGAACAGGAAGGAAGTGTAGGGAGATTCAAAAAGAGACGATATCACCCCTGACCCAAAAGACAAATAAGGATAAGACCGGCGCCTCCTGCGCGACATGCCCTTCCGTGGGGACACCTATAAACATATCAATAATGTGCCATTAAACCTGATTCCATTACAAGAATCAAATTTTTAAAAAAAACCAGCCTTCAGCGCTTTTTGAACGGGAAAGATAGAATGGAGAAAACACCTAATCGCCGTCGCATCCGCGCTGGCGAATGAGCTTAAGGAATTCGTTACGGGTTTGTTCTTGCTTGCGAAACACGCCCAGCATTTCGCTGGTGACCGCCACCGTATTCTGCTTTTCTACTCCACGCATACTCATACACAGATGACGGGCTTCCATGACAACAGCCACCCCACGCGGCTTGAGCTTCATGTGAAGGGTGTCGGCAATCTGGACCGTCAACCGTTCCTGGATTTGCAGCCGACGACTAAAGGCATCGACAACCCGTGGAATTTTACTCAGCCCCACCACATGTTTATTGGGAATATACCCGATATGACATTTCCCAAAAAACGGTAGGAGGTGATGCTCACAAAGGCTAAAAAAATCGATATCGCGCACGATGACCATCTCATCATATTCGATAGGGAACAACGCCCCATTCAGTAATGCATCGATATCCTGTTGATAGCCTTTGGTAAGAAAAGCCATGGATTTGGCTACCCGCTTGGGCGTATCGGTCAAACCATGGCGTTTGGGATTTTCACCCAAATTTTCCAGGAGTTGTTTTACAATGATTTCCAGATTCGCGAGATTAGGCATTTGAACCGGGAGGCTGTTTTCTTGATCGACCACCCGTGGCTTGATCGATGAAGGCCGCTTCGGCTTGGTCGGCATTAATTCTCCTTTATCCTGTTTTTATAGGCAGAATGGCTGGGCACGCTGGGAGTGCCACTATATTCAAAGAAGTTATCTCTGGTTTCAATCACCCCGATTTTCTCCAATTGCCCGGAAGGAATCTGATCAACCAGGAGATCCCAAATCAAACGCGCTA
>JAUIKP010000320.1 GCA_030430725.1 Nitrospiria bacterium | reverse complement strand
CCGTCCGTGGATCGTTGGGCAGGCCGGCTCATTTTCTGAACCGATTGCGACGGATCGGCCGACATTCAGCCTGAGTCCCGCCACCATCACCAAGGGACGCATTCAAATCGAAACGGGATATACGTTTTCTTTGGAAAAGGCATCTCCCGATGTCAAAACCCATAACTTCCCCGAGACCCTTGTCCGTATTGGATTAACCGAGATGACTGAATTGCGCGTGGAATGGCCAACCCTGACGTACATTGACAATGGTCAGGATATGAACGGGTTCAATGATCTTGCGCTGGGATTGAAAGTTCAGGTCTTTCAGCAACAGGGGTTTAGACCCCGGTTGAGTTTTGTCGGCCGACTGTCGATTCCCACGGGTGATCAGGATTTCTCATCGGATCGGCTTGACCCGCTATTCCGGACGATTTTGACGTATGAGTTGAATAAAAGGGTAGGGTTGTTTGGCACCGTCAATATCGGCAGTCCTACTTCTCAGCGCACGCGGTTTGTGCAGGTCTCTTCGTCCCTGGGACTGAGCGCAGCCATTCGGGATCGATTAACCGGGTTTGTGGAGTATTTCGGATTATATCCCAGAGATGTGGCAAGTGGGAGCGCAAATTTTCTTCAGACGGGAGTGCTCTATCATCTGACATACAACCTTCAACTGGATGTGCGCGTCGGTGGCGGCCTGACTCATGGAAGCGATGATTTCTTAACGGGGGCGGGAATCTCGTGGAGATTTTAGCCTTGATGTAAAGGAAAGCAGAGCAGAGAGCATTGTTCTCATTCACCTGACATGAGGGTTGAGCTCAGGGACGAAAGAGACCGTTATTCCCTTCTGAAGAGAAGGTGTAAAATTTTTGCGGTCTCAAGGACGAGTTGATTCTGGTTGTGTTTAAAGGCACCCACCAGCTCCAGGCGGGAATGGGCCTCTGAATAATCCGGTTGCAAGCGAATGGCTTGTTGAAGAGCGGTGATGGCATTCGAGGGTTGACCTTGTGCCATGTAGGTCAGACCTAAATCGGAGAAGGCCTCCGCGTCGGAGGGATTCAGTTTCGTAGCTGACTGCAATGCGTGCTGTGCTTCGCCAAATTTTTGTTGAGCCAAGAGTGCCCGCCCTAACCAGTATTCGGTTTGACTGTTCCGGCTATCTAATTGTACCGCTCTCTCAAGCACGTTTTCTGCCTGCTCCCAGTCGTGTCGGTCAAGATAGACGGCTCCCATACCTTGAAACGCACTGGCGAGATCGGGATCGAGTTGAATGGCTGCCCGATATTCTTCAATCGCGCCGTTTGGATCGCCTTGCTGATTGAGTCTCTCAGCCATTTTTAGGTGCGTAGCCGGGGTATTGGCTTGGAACGCGGCCTCCGCCCTGAGTGCGTCTCGTCTCTTTCGTAGTCCGGCTTCCACGCACTCGTTCGTGACCGGAGCGTGGGCGGTGCAACTTTCCGAAGATGGTGAAGCGACAGGGATGCCTGGTAGAGTTTCCGAGCGAATGGACGGGAGAGGGTTCATAATTCCTATCCCTAGAAAAAGAAGGAGGATAGATTGGCGGCCGGACCCCTCAGAGGATAAAGGTGCTCGCATGTTTGAACGCTCTAGGAAAGGAAGGGTGCCGTCTTGGTGGAAATGAGAAGGGCATTGGGGGATGAGGAAAAATTTAACGGAAAATTCGACAAATCAGGGCGATTTCGGTTTATTCTGTCCATTTCTCTGTAAACATATAATGGATAGGGTTTCTATGAAACTCTTTACGTGAAAGATGAAAGGGACTGCGTGCGATTGAAAATGCCTTGGGTAACGATGAGAAATTGTATTTTTTGGAGGAAATCATTCATAATAAGTGCCGTTGAAATCCCGAAAAGTGTTTCCAGGGTTTGTACTGGATTTCTGCCTAATGTTTCACCTCAGGAAATTATAAAACATGCCCAAGAAAAAATCATCAGGTCAAACGGTGCATTTAGAATTTCCGAAAG
This sequence comes from Nitrospiria bacterium, assembly GCA_030430725.1. Classification (GTDB taxonomy): domain Bacteria; phylum Nitrospirota; class Nitrospiria; order Nitrospirales; family UBA8639; genus Nitrospira_E. The sequence continues at coordinate 2,579 of JAUIKP010000320.1, read as the reverse complement.
CTCCAACCGGCATTCAAGGCCTGGATGACATCACGGCGGGTGGACTTCCCAGGGGACGAACCACCTTGGTGTGCGGAAGCCCGGGCTGTGGAAAAACTCTTTTGGGCATGGAATTCCTGGTTCGCGGGGCTCTCCACATGGGTGAACCCGGTGTGATGTTGGCGTTCGAGGAAACGGCGGAGGAATTGACCCAAAATGTCCGGTCCCTGGGGTTTGATCTGAATCAGTTGATCAAAGATAACAAATTGATTTTAGATACGATCCCCATTGAAGCCACCGAATTCGAGGAAAGCGGCGAGTATGATCTCGAAGGGTTGTTTGTGCGGCTGGGTGATTCGATCGACTCAATCGGCGCCAAACGTATTGTGTTGGACACCATCGAGGTCCTGTTCGGCGGGTTATCCAATCAGGGTATTATCCGCTCCGAATTGCGGCGTTTGTTTCAGTGGCTGAAAGATCGGAATATGACTTCCATTGTCACCGGCGAACGGGGAGAGGGGTCCTTAACCCGTCAGGGTCTTGAGGAATATGTGTCTGACTGTGTGATTCTGCTGGATCATCGCGTAAATGAGCAGATGTCTACTCGCCGGCTGCGGGTGATTAAATACCGGGGAAGTTTGCATGGAACCAATGAATTCCCTTTTCTCATCGGACAACAGGGGCTATCCGTATTGCCCATCACGTCCTTAAAAATTGAACACAAAGTTTCGGAAGAAAAGGTCTCTACCGGGGTTCCGCAATTGGACGAGATGTTTGCGGGAAAGGGTGTGTATCGGGGCTCGACTGTTCTGGTCACAGGTGGGGTCGGCACGGGTAAAACAAGTCTGGTCGGGCATTTTGCGGAAGCCGGTTGTCGTGGTGAGCACGTCTTGTATCTTGCTTTTGAGGAGTCCAGTCCTCAGATCATCCGGAATATGAAATCGATCGGACTCAATCTGGAAAAATGGGTGAACAAGGGGTTGCTGCACATTGAATCCTCCCGTCCATCCTTATTCGGATTGGAATCCCATCTCGTGAATTTCTACAATGCGGTGAACACCCATCATCCACAATTGGTGATCATGGATCCCATCAACGACTTTCTTTCCATCGGCTCAACCCGGGAGATTAAGGCCTTATTTTTAAGAATGGTGGATTTTCTGAAATCCCGTCAGATCACCTTGATTTGTACAGGCCTCATCTCTCATGTGGATTCCGCTCAGGAGACGGAGATTGGCGTGTCATCCCTTGCCGATACCTGGATCCATTTATCAAATCTGGAATTTGATGGGGAACACCGTCGGCAATTATATGTTTTGAAATCCCGTGGCATGGCTCATTCTCATCAGGTTCGTCAATATACAATGAGTCATCAGGGCATTCATTTGGATGAGAAGTCAGGGAGGCACGCCTCAAACCTCTAGCGCGATCGTGAATGGCCAACACATCGGAATGTCAAAGAATGTCAGGTGAATCTTAAAGGGTATTCGAATGATGAACAATGTGTCTCAAGCCCCATTGGCGTCTAAACGGCATTCGGCAAACAATTCTCCCTACCATCTCACACTCTATGTCGCGGGACATTCCCCCAAATCCCGTTTGGCCATGAGTAATTTACAACAGTTGTGTGAGACCCGTCTTTCCTCCAAGTATACGGTGGAAATTGTGGATCTTCTCCGTGAGCCCAAGAGGGCCAGACTTGACCAGATTGTAGCCATTCCGACATTGGTCAAAAAATTACCGCCCCCTTTAAAAAAAATTATTGGCGATTTGTCAAACACCGAAAAAGTGTTGGTGGGGCTCGATCTGTATGATGAGTCGGGGGAAGTGATTCTTTCAAGCGCCATGGAGCCTCCACCATGAGCGTTCGTGCACCATCAACCGGCCGACGTGGAGCTCCTGTCGTGAAAGATTCGGGGATTCGTCTTCGGCTGTATGTGACCGGTGCGACCAGCCTGTCGCTCCGGGCCATGGCGAATATCAAATCGATTTGCCTGGACTATCTTCAAGACCTGAACCCCGACTTACAAATTGTCGACTTATATCGCAATCCCGCTTCCGCCCGTGCCAACCAAATCTTTGCCGCTCCGACCCTCATTAAAGAATTTCCTCTTCCCCGTTGCAGAATCATCGGAGATCTTTCAAAAAAAGACCGTGTGCTGCATTCTCTGGGATTGACCCCGCCGCCGCCTCTACCCTCTAAAGGATAAACGGGATATATCCATGGCTTCCAAACATAAAGCGTCTCTGGCCAAATATGGTCACCCGGGTCAGGAGGAAATATTACAGCAGCGGCTGAAGGAAGCCGAAGACACTCTCCAGGCAATCCGGGAAGGAGCCGTGGATGCCCTCATCGTTGAAACGGGGGAAGGGGACCAGGTTTTTACGCTCAAGAGCGCCGATTATCCGTATCGACTCATCATCGATAATATGATCCAAGGGGCGGTGATTTTTGATGATGCCGGGAATATTTTTTATGCGAATACCACCTTTGCCGGAATGGTCAATCATTCCCATCAGGAGTTGTTCGGCTGTTCTCTCGACTCATTTATTTTCGAGGAAGATCGGGAGTTTTTTCGGACTCTGTCTTCTTCCTATTC
>JAUIKP010000319.1 GCA_030430725.1 Nitrospiria bacterium | reverse complement strand
GGAAAATTTTCACCATGCGTTAGAAACCAAAGCACGAGAGATTGAAATCAGTGGGGGAGATCAGGAAATCGTCGGTAAACTTATCAAAGGTGCCGATGCAATGAAAGACAGCGCTAATATTTATTTATCCTGGGCCCGCCACTATGTGAAGTTATCCGATGGGGGTGCGTCGGAGGCAGATGATGGTGAAGAGGATTCTGCCGATTTTCAGTTCTAAGGCATAAAAAGTCGTTAAAAGGGTTCATCGGTTCTTGAAGAAATCCGGCAGTCACGCTATGATCATCCTTCATAAGAAAAGTATTCGCACTTGAAAAAATATTCGTTCCTCGGTAGCTCAGATGGTAGAGCGTTCGGCTGTTGACCGAATGGTCGCAGGTTCGAGTCCTGCCCGGGGAGCCAAATTCAATGGGCTCCATGTTAATGCCGCAGGGTGATCATCCCGTCTGGCTTGGTGTAGACATGTTGCTTTGCACTCCCTTCCCAAAACTCACCATTTTTTGCTGACCAGTCCTAACTCGGAATCCGATCAGGTGTAGGGGGCAGCATGTCATCCCCATCATAGCCTTTGCCGCCTATACAAGCTTGGCTATCAATCCATTATTTGAGTCTGTGAAACAGTGAAAGTTCCATTGGTCTACATGATTCGGGATCCAGAATTAACCAAAAGAGATTATACAGATCAAACAGAATGGTATTTTTAAGAGGGGAAAAATCTCCTAAGTTTTTGCAGCCGCAAGAAGATCAGAGAGTCCATGTCGGTCTAGGATACCTTTGATTTTTGGTGAAATCCCAATGAAGCGCACCTGAATACCCTTTGCTTTGAGATCTAAACAGGTCATAGCAATTTGGCCTAATCCAGAATTACTAATCAATGCCACAGGTTTGAGATCCAGCGTCATCTTAGTGTAGCCACCCGATAGGATCTGTTGGATTCTAGCCTCAAATTCTCTTTGAGCTACCCTATCAAACTTCCGTGGAAGAGTGAGGCGCCAAAAGTCCTTTGGGAATTGCATTTCGCCTTGCATAGCCATCCTTTTCTAATAAGACATATGGATTTGCAATCTTGTGGTCTTTAGGAAGAGCGGGAAAGAATCGAATTCGATATCTACTTAGGATGAACAAAGGGAATGGCACAAAAGATTGAGATTTTCTATGCAGGGCCATATCCCTAAATCATTCTAATTTCTATGCTTATAAGTCCTCCCGTCGAGCTCTTTGTTGTGGCGAGACCCGCAGTTTCACCGTATGTTTCAGTGGATGGATCCGTAGCCCAGGACAAAGGCGATGTGCCGCAGTCAAATGCCAAGTCATTTTTATTCTCAAAGGGGGAACGGATGTACATCAAGAGGATTCTCGATGCCAAAAGCCAATTTTGCAGAATACAGAATATATAGGAACTGTCCGTACTGGTTGCTATTGTTTTTACCAACCATTTGCGCAGTCACAAGGTGTTGAATGGCTCAGAATTCAAGCACTTTTGAATTAACCACAGCAAAGATTTTGTAGATACACACAATCAAGTTAATGACATCGAGAACAGTTGGGCCCAAGCCAAACGCCGCTTTTCAATTTCATCAAGCTAATGGCTAAAAACTGAGAAATGAAACAAGCCCGATGTAATAGGAATCTTGAAACCTTCCTTGATGTTGCTATTGGTTACCCCTTTTCTAGGGACAAGAGGCCTTTTACGGCGTTCCAGTGACTGCCTCGTAGGCGCGGCCATTCGGACTTGAGCCATGGTGTAAATGCACTTGGCTTTTCAACTAGTTCTCGGTCGAGCGATTGTGCGCAGATCATCCGCCATGCCCCCACCTCGAACTTATTTACTTTCGGCTCTCCGGCTATGAGACCGGCGTACACATAGCAAAGTTCGTGCTCCGACCCACGTCCATTGTAGCGAGCACGATATTCGAATTTGAAGAGAAAGTGTAGGGACGAATTGACGCCCAACTCTTCACGAACACGTTTTTCAGCGGCGTCGCGGGTGTTCTCATGCGGGCGCGGATGGCTACAGCAGCTGTTTGACCAGAAATCCCCCCAGAGACGCTTGTGGTGGCTGCGTTTTTGCAAAAGAAGCCTTCCAGTTAGGTCAAAAAGGAACACGGAGAAGGCACGGTGCAGTTGGCCGTCGCCATCATGACAGGCCTCTTTCTCCTGAAATCCGATGACTTCATCATTTTTATCGACAAGTATTAACATGTCTGGTTGGGAAAATGTCATTGTTGCCTCGGTCCAATTTCCTTGACGTTCATGTGGTATCCGTTATTTCCCATTTCCGAATGAGTTTGGTGTCGAATCCTCTCCCGAGCATAGACCATGGCAGGGCATTCCACAACGATAGAGATGGATTTACACCGAGTGCTCTATGAAGAATGTAGCCTTAGTCAATGCGAACCAACACCATATAATGATGTTGTGCAGAATATTGCGATCTCCCTAAAAAATCAGACCGATACTGAACGATCCGATATACCAGTCTTTCGTTTTGTACTTACCATTGATGGTGGGGCTAATTTCGTTCCCATCGATTGTGCGGGTTTCCCAGAGAGCCCATTGAAACGCAAGATCCAAAACAATGGCTTCCAGGTAACCTGAGTGAGGGTTAGGATCCCCGCAACTGATGAATCCCAGGAAGTGTGATCCCCGTTTGCATCTCAATCCGAGTCCGGTCGCAAAGATGTTCCAATTGGAATCAGGAATAGCAGGGGTGAACGTGCTTGCCGGGACCGCTGCATTAGAGCGTTGATAGCCTCCCCGGAGGGCAATTTCCCAATGGGGGAGTGAGGTGAGTTTGAGCCATTTGTATTCGGTGCCGGCGCTGAATGTGTAGGTGTTTTCCCAATTCGTGGGTTGCGAAATATTTGGTGTGTTGGAAAGACGTATGTCCAAACTCTGATATTGGCTCCATCCGACATAATCAACATCGACTTCTACTTTCCAGGCGCGGGCCGCGTCCCGAATCGGCCATACGGCGAGCCCGGCGCTCAGAACCCATGGGAGTGGAAGTGTCGTCTCGGCATCGTCCACCTTTTTGCCGTTCACGAGAAAGTCCCCCTTCAGATGAAGCGTTGCCTGGTGTCTGTAAACCAATCCAAAATTCACAAGAGGTTCCCCCGCGCTATTTCGCAAAGGGGTTAAAAGTGCACTCACATTGAATCCAACGGCCGTGTCGGTTCCATTGATTTCGGTCGATTGGGTTTTCAGTTCGGCCTGGCCTTCACCAATGAACTTCGCAAATGTATAAATATCCATCCCGGCCCCTAGAGAGAGCATGTCATGAATCTTATAGGCCAGGGTGGGTTTAATATCCAGGAGGGGGACAGTGGCTTCGGTTACGACGTTCGAAAACGGAGCGTCATCGGGCCATTTGGACCCGAGCCCGAATGGGGAATTCAATCCGATTCCTACTGTGAGAGGGCCAAGGGCCGTGAAGCCCAAGTCCTCCAGGTTTGCGGTCAAATAAAATTGGCTTGGGGGCGGCATTGCCACAGGTTGCCGGAGATTACCATCGACCCGTTGGCCCGTTGGACTGGTATATTCGAATTTCCCGGTAATGAAATTTGCGCCAAATTGGACCTGGACGCCTTTCAACTGGGTAAGACCTGCGGGGTTGTAATATAAAGCCGACGCATCATCAGCCTGAGCGATAAAGGCTTCTCCTTGACCTGCTGCTGCGGCGCCCTGATATGGAAGTCGCCATCCCTCACCGTACGCAATTCCCTGCGTGAAAAAAAAGAGGAGACTTGCCACAAAACCAGTGTAGAAGACCACTTTTCTATTATCTCGTGAAAGGTCTTTCACTTGGGCTCCTTCCCCTTGGGGTTCCTCGGCCTTAAGGGCCGTTTCTCCGGGAACAAGGGCAATTACGAGGTTCGGTCAATCATGTAATGAAGGCTTTGCTGAATGAAGGTTTTGTCCTCGCTTTCCGGTGCATCGTGATACGCTTCAAAAAAGGCTTGTTCGGCCGCGTCACGGAGTTCGCGTGAACTGGATCGTGCGTATTCAATGCTGCCATGTGTGTTCATCAACTCTCTTACCCAGTCAATTTGATCGGCATATTTTCCATTGCGCGACCTGGCTAGAAAGGATTTCAGTTTCGCGATCTCCTCAGGAGAGCCTTTTTCAAACAAGTGGGATAGCATAAGTGTCCGCTTGCCTTCGTACAGATCTCCGGCGATTTCTTTGCCGTATTTCTGCCGACTCCCTATCAGATTCAACACATCGTCCTGAATCTGGAATGCCGAGCCAAGGTACTGGCCAAATGCGTTGAATCGGTCAAGGTTCTTATCTTCAGGACGGGCAATGAGCGCACCAATTCGGCAGGGATGGATAAAACTGTACCAGGAGGTTTTCTTCAAGGTCATGCGGAGGTAGTCTTCTTCTGAAATATCGCATCGATTGTCTCGTATCCACCCCAGTTCAATCGCTTGTCCTTCAAACGACTCCATCAGCATGGTGTAGAACTCTTCAAAAATCTGCCATGAAAGCTTGGGGTTCAGCGTAGAGGAATTTTTCCTCAGGATACCCATGCCGAGCGCTTGCATC
>JAUIKP010000318.1 GCA_030430725.1 Nitrospiria bacterium | reverse complement strand
GAAATCCCCGATATCGCCATGCTGACGATCCATACGCTACAGGATCATTATGTCCTGATCAATCAACACGATAAGTGGATCTTAGAGGACGATCCTTCAGCAGAGGTAGACCAGGAGGTTATGAAACTTTTTGTTAGTCGGATCGTGGACGTACCAGCAGAAATAGTCCACCCCGAATCCTCTGCCGCATCAAAAGACAATGGGATGGACTCACCCAACGCGACTATTTCAGGCCTGAACCGCAAGGGAGAGGAAATTGGACAATTAATTTTGGGAAAAAGAGAACGAGGCCTGGTCTTCGCTAAGGGATCAGGTTTGCCCGGTCTATACCAGGTCCGATCGACAATTCTTGATCAAATACCCTCCAAAACTCAACTGATACAGCAGGCGGGCTCAACCGAATAGACCTCCTGCCACTCCTACCTCGTCGCTTGCAGCCATAAAAAGCCTACTTGCCCCATTGACGTAAGCAGGAGAGCACCCGATGGTCACGACCATAAAAAAACCCTTATATTTTTCATAGGGTCCTCTCTTAACGTGTGGGAGCTTGGTGCCCTTTCTCTTCCTGGCTCATCTTGTTGAAAAACCGATCTGAATCCTGCTGAATGTCCTTTTTGGACGGATCCGGTTGAGGCTCGGGTGTGGAAGAACACCCTCCCATCGTCGCTCCCATCAAAAAAGCCGAACACATGATAACAATTACCTGAGTTCTGGCATTACTCCAATCCATGATCGTTCGCCTCCAGCATTAATTGAACATGTGGTGGGTATTCCTTGAACCGTCAAGCCAGCATACCCTACATCGGACACCGAGCACCGATCAACACACAGACCGGAATTGACTGAGTTATAGGTGCCTGATACCGTCCTGGGCACCTTCAAATCTCACGATCAGCCCCTTGAGTATGGAGTCACCTATCACCACCCAGGTTTCATTCCAGCTTCCTGAACCCCTGATTCAAAAGGCCGATCAACTTCACATCCGATACATTCGCGCCACCACCGAAGCGAGCAGCGGACATCCGACCAGTTGCCGTTCCGGAGCAGATTATATCGGCAGCTTCGCTAGGAATAGCACGCCCTCGACCCACATCATTCAGGCGGGATTATTGACAAGGGCTATGAAATGGAAGGGACCATTGATGGAACCAATCACAAGAACCGGCAAAGGACAATGATCCCTACCGCGGAAGCTCCCTCCGTAAAGTTTAAAATGGATGTGCCCTGGGGTTAGCTGGTACTGAATCACAGCATTTTCGGAGTCGCTTAAGGGGCAATTGGCATTCTGGCCTTCACCGGAGAAAACCATCCTGCCATCTTATATTCCATGGAATTAGCCAATTAGGCCTTCTTCTTTCCATACGAAAGGGCCTGCGTGAAAGTATTCACTAAGACCCTTTATATCCCATTGGGAATTTTCCACAGCCCCACCAAGTCCCTTCTTGTAGTCTCTACCCTGGATTGGGCGCCATAAAGACCAGCACCCGAAGCCGGTTGGTCGTATGATTTACCACGCCATGTTCCTCACCAGCGGGGGCCATCGTCCCCTGCCCTTCGCCCAGGATCCGGCTTTCACTCCCGACCCGAAACGTGCCTTCTCCTTCTAAGACCAGATAGACTTTGTCCTGGTCGGCATGCACATGGCCCTTTTGCTCCTGACCAGGCTCAAATCCATACACATCACAAAAAAATCTTTGTGATTGAAACACATTCTGCTTCTTCATTTTTTCCTTCGAAAACTGGCTGTAGTCTTTGATATTCACCACATTCACTTCAGGGCCCTCCTCAATTAAACAATGCCGATACCGCCTTCACCATTCACTCAATCATCCTCAAAAATCTGCTACCCCGAATAATCTCTCACCATCCCGGACGTCCCCGGAGGCGATTTCATTTCCCGGGAGTGTTGAATAATACGAATTTCCAAGGGCATATGGCCCCACAATCACGTTGCATATCAGAGGCCTCGGGACGGTTCAAAAAAGCCTGCCCTGAGTCTTCCCGAAGGGTCCGTCCAGCAAGGCCGCAGTCATTTTTGCGTGCAGAGCGTACATCCAGCACGTGAGCACGGAAAAATGGCGACCTGCCTGCACGCTTGCGCGTCGAAGCGTGCTTCAGCGCCTAGACGCGAAGCCGCTACGGCGGAGTCAGGGAACGCCGCTGGCGCATTTTTTCAACAGCCCCCTTTCAGAAACCTTGAAGGACCATAGGTTCAGTCTGATATGATGGGCTATCTGTGAGTGTTTCCCAGAATGGAGTATGTTACCCGAACAGCCTTCGGCGATTCGAGAAAAAACATTCAAAAAAGATCGAAATCAAGAAAGGATCAAGCATGAAATCAGGACAGACGCAAACTTCCCGCATCATCATTGGAGGAATACTCCTGATCAGCCTGCTCGGATGGGCCAATGTGGCCTTGAGCAAGATACAGGGTGAATACGAACTGATGGAGGGGGAACCGTCTCAACATGAAGCAGGCAAAGTCATTCTGTTTGAATTCGCTGACTTTTACTGCTCCCATTGCCACATGTTCGAACGGGTAGTCGGGACCAAACTGAAAAAGGAATTTGGCGACAAGTTAGAGATAAGAATGGTGGGATTTCCCGTCATACCCGGCAAACTTCCGACCGCCTTTGAAATGTACAATCAAGCCGTCACCATGGGAAAAGGGCCGGAGATGAAGCAACTGCTCTTTCAGTCAATTCATGAGAAAGACATTCAAGTCTTCGATAAGACCATGCGTGCCCTACTTTTGAAAGAGATCGGGCTCAATCCTACGGAATTTGAAGCAGGCCTCGCCAGTGGAAAACCTTTTAAAACACTTGCGAAAGGCCGGACATGGGGGGAACGAATCAAGGTCACCCATACGCCAACCGTGCTCTTGGATGGAAACATTCGCGTGGCAAACTTAACGGCGGAAAACCTCAAGACCGTGATTGAAAGCATTCTGAATCAAGACAGTCAATCTTAATGGAAAAGATAAAAGGATTAATCCGTTTCGAATTTATAACAAAGGAAAAATACCATGGGACGAAAAAAATCGGATGACGAACTATTCCCCGAAATGGCTGCAATGCTCGAAGGGATGCAGGAACTGATGTGCGATGAAGAGGGCAAACCGCTCTCCCCCGACCATCCCCAATATCAAAAACTGACGGGGCTCATGGAAAACATTGCCACCCGAGCCCAGAAACGAAACCAGCAAGATCCTTCGACCTCTGGCCACCAGGGCACGGCCTGATTCCGACTTTTGGCGGCTCATAGGCTCTACACCTTCGATCGATTCCTCGCAGCCCTTCCCGTCAAATTCGGGAACAGAGAGGTTGCAGGGAGATTGGAGGGAAAGCCATGAAACCTTTGCGGGAGGGGGGTAGATATCGATGGGGACCGATCCAGCCAGTCTACAACGATTAAAATTATTCATGGAGCTTATCCGACGGGCGAAGCAACAGAATGCCGAGCCGACCTTTATCAGTACGCCAACCGAGCATGGCGATAATATTAACGTGGTCGCCACCATCGACGGGAAACAGGTCACGGCGGGGATATTATTTTGGGATGTCAGCTTATTACAAAATAACGGGTTGGCCGATATCTTGGATGAAGAAGATCTCGCTCTCGGGCTCGATATCACGGACGGCCTGGTCGAAGATGACGAAAAAATCCTCACATTCGTCGATACTGAACTGGCGAAATTGGCTTCCACATAATGACTCCCTGTGGATGTCGCTTAACAGTCCATTTCACCTAGACCTCCACCATTCCTGCACTCGGCAGCGTCGGTGTATATGTCACATGATCGGTACTGCCCCCCCTGGGTACGACCATGACAACATCCGCAAATAACGGGACGTTGATAGAAAACTTTAAAACTAAAAATTTCTAGTTCCTCCTTAACTCCCACCTCCTTGCCTATCAAAAAGTAAATGCCTAGACTGCTAAAATATCATTGATACTGCTAGATAAAAATGTTGCTATAATGTCCAAATACGAAAAACTTCTTCTCCAAATTTTGCGTGGTGCCTCAGATGCCCATATTCCATTTGAAGGTTTGCGGAATTTATTGCTTCACCTTCAATTTCAGGAACGCATCAAGGGGTCTCATCATATTTTCACCAGGGAAAATGTGGAAGAAATCCTCAACCTTCAGCCAAAAGGGTCACAAGCCAAACTCTATCAAGTCAAGCAAGTTCGTCTTGTTTTGATCAAGTACAAATTAGGAGGATCCGTCGATGCCGAAATATGAAATAATTATCTATTGGAGTCAGGAAGATGAGGCTTTTATCGCCGAAGTTCCCGAATTGACAGGGTGCGCGGCTGATGGCCCAACCTATCAAGAGGCGTTAGGCAATGTAGAAATTGTGATCCAAGAATGGTTGGAAACCGCAAAGGAGTTGGGACGGCCGATTCCACAACCAAAAGGTCGATTGGTATTTGCCTAAACTGTTTTTATTGAAAAGACCGCCAACAACCCCTACAGTAAAATTCCTTCCCTCCCCTGAGATTTATTTATTCTAGCGACAAGGTAAAGGATTCAAGGCTAAACCATCCCGCACTCG
>JAUIKP010000317.1 GCA_030430725.1 Nitrospiria bacterium | reverse complement strand
GATGCGTGTGGGGACGGGAACTCATTGCCCTTCGCCTCGAAGACCAACAGCTCTTTCGCATCTCTTGCTCAAAGATATAATCAAATCACCCTACCCGCCGTAGGACAAATGGGCAGGCCGTTTCCGCTTTCCCGTACACGGCATTCCCCCGGCCATTTCCCAAACATTCCAATATCATTCTTTATATGTATCTGATGAGATACATTCTGTATCCATTTGGATACCCAGTGATTCACCCTTTCCCTCTGCCATTCTGTGTGCTTCGAAGTTTGTTAGCACCACATATTGCTTTATAAATTGTTGGCATTTTCTTCTTAGGATTTCTTCAAGGTCTTCAGGCACTTCTCTTGCTTGAGTGTCTAAGTAGCACCGATGGACGCGTAATGGCGATGGAAAGGAAACAATCCTGAAGACTTATAAGATACCTCACCACTGCATTCATCTTGAGAAAGGAAACCGCATGATGAAATCCACTCTCCAACTAAGCACCACCTCATCCACGAATAACCCGGCATCCACACACGGAAAAATTCGCCGACGCCATACTCGCATCCATTTGGATTCCCTCAGACCCGACCCATCGGTCTATTGTGCCCACACACCTGCTCAATGTCCAAAATGCCAAGGCCTGGTGCATCAAGAAGGTGGAGAAACTTCGAATGAAACCGTGGTCCGCTGCCTCAATTGTGGATGGCAACCGCATTATCAGACTCCCATAATTCGTGAAACGGCAGAATCCAGATTGATTCGCTCACTTACCACCCAGTTTGTTTCAGAATTCGAATGGCATCGCTTACCATAAAGTTTTCACAGCCACAGCGTTTCGAGACAAAAGTGGTCTTGCGAATAGTTCCGAATGCCGTAGAATTTCCTCCAGTACTCGAAAGTGAGTTTCCCATTCCATCTGCCTGGCCATTCTCTAGGCCGCACCCGCTCTTGCACACTTCCTTGGCTCCATCTCCCTATTTCCCAACTCTTTTCTGATCCAGAAATCTCCCGCCATTGTGTGACGAGATTCCCATCGGTATTACCCTTGCTTCTTTCCAATTTTTGAGTGAGACTCCTGGGTGAAAGTTACAGTTCCGCCTCAATCCGGAGACGCTGACAAAAAATGGAATCTCTTCTTTGGGGGGATCGCAGCATAGTGGTGATAAATGACATCCCCGATTCTTTCCCCTACAAAGGAGGAAAATATATTCAGGAGCAAATGATATGTCCAGACATTCGGCAATGTACCCACATAATCATCCTTTTAGAATAAAGCAACTACGAACCATTTCCTGGCCATAATAGAAGAACCAATAACCGCATAAACCTCCCTGAGACACGATGAACAACTTGAGGGCTATTTGCCTCCGATCAGCTTATTGGCGCTATTGGAGAAAGCGTGTCTGGGTGGTCTTCTGTGTGGGGATTTTCCTTGACCTGTCCACTATCACCTCTGCGCAGGAAGTCGCCATCTTGAAGTCGGCAGACATCAGCGCCTATTCTGAAACCATTTCAGCGTTTACCTCTGCCCTCCCTTCCTCTTTTCAGATTACCAGGGTGTATGACCTCAGGGGGGACATGGAAAAAGCCCGCCTCCTAGCTCGACACATTCGCGCATCCAATGCCAAGGTCGTGTTGGCCGTGGGATTAAAAGCGGCTTTTGCTGCGAAACTCGAAATTCCGGATATCCCTGTCATATTTTGTTCTGTTCTTGATCCGGAAAAATATGGCTTGCCGACCACCAACATGGTCGGGGTTTCTCTAAATGTCCCGTTTAGCCAATCGCTCCAGTCTCTACACACGTTGGCACCCAAAGTTACACGTATCGGAGTCCTCTTCGATCCGGAAAAAACACACGAGATGCATGAACAACTTCTCCGTGACGCCCAAGCATTGGGGATCAAGATCATCTCAGAAGAAGTCCGTCAAGAACAAGATGTCGTTGCCGCGCTCAATGCCTTAAAAGATCATATCGACGCCTTGTGGCTATTACCGGACAGTACCGCTCTCACCGAAAACACTTTGGACTTTCTGATGAGTACGGCCTTGGAGGCCAATATTCCCGTCGTGGGTTTTTCTGCAGCATTAGTGCGTAGCGGTGCGGTTATCGGCACGTATTTCCATTATGGAGACATCGGCACCCAGGCGGCTCAGCTTACTGAACAGATAATCAGGCAAACGTCTTCATCTGTGTTGGGAACGATTATCCCTCCTGAACCTGTTCATCAATCTATCAATCAGAAGTCCGCAAGGTATTTGGGCTTCTCTCTCACTCCAGACGTCCTGAGAAAATTTGATGAGCGATTTTAGGCCACAGGCCCCACAACCCTCATCGCCTCTCCCAACCGATCCCACCCCAATACCGCGTGGCTTTCTCTCATTACGAGCCAAATTTTCGTTGTTTGTCAGTTTAGTCATCGTTCTTGCCTGCTCTAGTCTCAGCGGATACCTCATTCAACAAGAAGCTGAAGTCATGAAAGGCGCGCTACTCAATACGGGCACGATTCTGGTTAAAACCCTGAACAAAGTCAGCGTCAATCGACTCATTATTCAAGATACGCACTATCTGGAGACAATGCTGGATGGCGCGTTATCGGCACCAGAAGTTATTTACGCCATCGCACGAGATCAGGACGGTCAGGTGTTAGTCGGAAAATCCAAAGGGAAATTAGTGGATACCACAAAGCTGACGCGTGACGAAACGCGGCCCATATTTCCGGATGATACTCTCACGGAAGAATTGCTCACACCAACTCCCCAAAATCCCAAAATCGAACCACTTGTGACGGTATTACATACTTCACCGCTCAAGGAAGGACTTCTTTCTGAGAGGTCTGCAGAACGAAAGGGCGCCGAAAAATTCAGGATCGGATCAGAAACCATTTATGATTTGGCTCTTCCGGTCTATCGTCAAGATCGGCGACTCTCGACAATAGAACTACTGTCGTCAGAAACCCTTCAAGACAGTCGCTCGGTTTCCACCAACCCGTCCGGCATCATCGGTATTATCCAAATCGGGCTCACCACCACACACATGCAACAATCGCTCAACCAAACGGTATGGCACATCGGACTCCTCACCGTGGGAATCATCCTCGTGGGCATTCTTCTCACCATTCTATTAGCCAATCGCATCGTCACGCCCCTTCAGCATTTGGCAGTTGCCTCTCAAAAAATTGCTGAAGGAGATTTGTCCGTGACGGTCGCTCCAGATACCCAGGATGAAGTGGGACAACTCACCACCAGCATCAATCAGATGGCACGAGCCCTCCAACAACGGGAAGAAGCCATCTCTCAATATGTTCACACCATCACGAAGCAGGTCACACAACTCAGTACCTTGCACCAAACCGGAATTGTGATCACCTCGACACTAGACGTCCAAAAGCTGTTTACCACCGTCCTGAAGCTTCTTCGAAAAAACCTGGGATTCCAACGCATGATCCTGGTTCTCCAGAACCCCGGAGGCACAAAGGCCAGGGTCTCCGATGTGTCAGGGGTGCCTCTGGAATTAGAACAGCAAATCCGACACCTTGAATTTCCCATTTCTCCAGGGAGTATAGATGAAACCCTAATGCATCATGGACGTTCGGTCTTGGCATACGATCTGGAGGAAATAGCCCATCAGATGAGCTCTCTCATCCTTCCCATCTGCCGACAAATGGGAGTGGTCTCTTTTGTGTGCGCCCCGCTGCTGAGTCATCAACGTGTTCTGGGATATCTGGGTGCCGATCGGGGAAATCAACGCTGCACGCAGGAAGATCTGGATTTGCTTTTGACCATAGCCAGTCACGTGGCGGTGGCCATCGACAACGCACAAACCTATGAGGAAGTCGAAAATCTCGCTCAAACGCTCGAAGAACGAGTCAAAGAACGCACGCAAGATCTGCAGTCTGCCAATGAACGTCTTCAGGAATTAGACCGGTTGAAATCCTCCTTCGTCTCGATTGTCTCACATGAACTTCGAACCCCGATGACCTCGATCAAAGGGTTGGTGGAAAACATGTTGGATGGCTTGGTCGGTAACCTGAATGACCGACAATCATTTTATCTCGAACGAATGAAATACAACATCGAACGACTCACTCGGATGATTAATGATCTCTTGGACCTTTCCCGCATCGAAGCCGGTCGCATGGACCTGCACCATAGCGCCATCAACATGGGCAGCCTCGCGAGAGAGGTCGTAGAATCCTTGCAACCTATCGCGCAGGAACGTTCTCTCATTCTCGAAGCCCAGGTTTCCGATCCCATCGGATTCATCCAGGGCGATCGTGATAAACTTATTCAGATTTTCACCAATCTCATCAACAACGCCCTCAAATTTACAGAATCTCCCGGAACCGTGACCGTAGCGGTAAACCAGCGGGACGACGGCATGGTGCAAACATGCGTTATTGATAACGGCTGCGGCATTCCTCTTGATGAACAACAAACGATTTTTGAACGGTTTTACCGTGGGCAAACTTCTGAAATGAAAAATCGCGGAGCCGGCCTCGGCCTGGCTATTACCAAGAGTTTAGTCGAGCTGCACGGGGGATCGATTTGGGTAGAAAGTACACACGGAGAGGGTAGTCGCTTCTGTGTTATCTTCCCCTCAATA
>JAUIKP010000316.1 GCA_030430725.1 Nitrospiria bacterium | reverse complement strand
CCACCATGATGGCTAAAAGTCCGGACTTAAAATACGGCGTGCTGTTGATGACCGTCACCCCCGTAGAGGACACCTTGACATGCTCCTGGGGTTTGACTTCCACAATTCCTTCTTTTTTGGTGTGTTTCTTCTTCCAGGGGACATTCTTGGCCTTTTTGAAAATCAGGTTTCCACTTTTTGTTCCGTGTGCATTGACGATGATCAGGACTTCTGCACAGCAATCGTCGATTTTTCCAAGGACTTCTTCGAGTTTTTTGCGGAACTTTGAAAAGCTTTTACTCCAGCCCTTGTTGTCAATGGCAAATGTCTTTCCGTCTATAAGGAAATCTGCGGGGTTTAATTCGTGCATATTTTCAGATCTGACTCCTAGTTTTTTGAGGAGATTATTTTCTTGTTTTATGAGTTCCTCAAAACGTTTATCCGTATCGTCCAAGGTCACAATGAACGCATACTGTTTGACTTGTTCGGGTGGACAGGGAACTTCCGAGGAAAAGGCCAATCCGATCAGGGGTGCGTGGCTCGAAATTCGGTCGTTCGCGATCCCATCCCCTTCCTCTTTATCTTCCAGAGTGGTAATGGATCCGGTCGGTCGGTTTTGAAGATATGGACCTGCGGCGAATAACCCATGATACAGGTGATCGTGACTGCCGTAATCGAACGCAAACAGTTTGCCGTTGGCGAGGGTGACCGCCGGCCCAAATTCTCGATTTTCGATGATTTGAAGGTCTTCGGAGTTTCCGTCGATCAAAACCCAACGCGCATCAGGTTGCCCAAAAAAGGCCTCAGGGTCATACGCGAAGAATAACCACATATTCGGCCGATCAATGATGGCGATCATTTCGCCCGTGATGGAATCCTTGATTTGTGATCCCATCGGCAGGTCACTGTAGGGGCCAACTACTGCGTATGGATACGGATACTTTTCTCCAATTGCGGAATGAATGATTTCAATCAATTCTCGTCGCCGGTTCATTGAAGTCGAATCGGAGATTTGAACAAGAACGGGTTTGGTCCTCTGGAATCCAACGGAGAGACTCAGGTCATAAAATCCTGTCGGCAGATCATGCGGAAGGGTAAATTGGCCGACTCGTCGATTTTCATAGATGCCGGCTCCGACATTCTCCTTCAGCGTTCCAAGGACTTGAAACGTCTCTTCTCTTTCAGACGAGGTTAAGGTCACCGACATTTGTGAATGTGAGATCCCGTTCGTACCCTCCACAATCACGCTAATGGCATCACCGGCTTGGAATCCTCCTGGGGCTTTGGTTTGACCTCTTTGGATAAAGGAAAAAAATTGTTTCAACGTAAAGGTTGTTTCTTCATCGACTGGGGCTCCCCTTAATCTGTCGGGTGCGTCTTCAAGCCAGTCTTGGGGATTGTCGAAGACGTTGATTGCAAAGCGATCAAGTTCAGTCTGAGAGGCGCCCTCACGTTGAATTTGGTGATTGAGTTTGGAAGTGCCAAGATCGGTTGTGGGTCCCTGAAGATCTATCGAATTGATTGTTCCTATGAAAACTTGGTTGCCGGATGGCCTCGTAAAAGGCTGTTTCGGAATGGCATAAATGTCGGTGGTATGAGCTTTCGAGTCGAGGTGGACCATGGGAGCCTCATGATGGTTGCTGGCTTTGGTGATGTCGACAGTTCCGAGCACAAAAGCTCCCAACAGCAGGACAGAATGGATGATCGGAATACCTAATCGTTTCATGACAACCTCCTTGTGGCATGGGTAAATGAGGATCATTATTTGTATCTCTCTTTCTTTACGAGTCTCATGGGCATGTTGGATCGCTCATTGAGAAACTTGAATTGGAGTGGGGCCGGCCTTTGTTTGGGGCAATTGATTTTTAGGAATACGATGCGGCTTAGAAACGTAGATTGAATGTCGGGAGTATGGGGTATGGATAAGATATCAGGGGAGAAAAATTGATCTCCTGAACGGGGACAAGCAGGAAGCAAATAAGCCAATTACACTCTGGCAAGTCCTGGACATATGGCTTCTGCCTCCTGCTGAATGGTCATGTGTTTTTTTAGCTATTGTGTGGAAACACCATGCGGGAAACGAATGGAAAATATTAAAGGCAGGCACAATTGCATTGTCCAGATCTGGTGTCATACGTGTTGGTGCACGTGTCAAAGAACCAGCACGTAGCTCCGGGTGTGGTGCACGTCTCACCGATTGCGGCGGTACATATGGCACCTGGTGGAACCACTCCTCCACCAGTAGGTGTGGCCCCGGCAGGAACAGGGGTGGGTGGACTATTCGGCACTTGGGTTTCACTACAGAAAAAACTCCCCGACAGTACGATGACAAGCAGTGTTGTGACGCCCAGTGCGACGATGCCTTTGATCATCTTGGTATGGTCAGTGCGTGTTGGTTCCATGTATCCCTCCTTGGTTGGCGATGTTTCTCACGTGATGTAGGCGTGGATAGATGAAAGACGGAGTTTTTTGACAAGCCTCACACGCCACTTGTCTTAACTTGAGCAGTGGCCAACTTAGTTTTTAAATAGGTTGCCGCGAGAGTGTGTTGCCCCTTTGGCTGGTCCCCACTAGTAACGAATCTCTTGTCAGAGAGTTCAATGCCAATGGCGTAAATGACCCTGTCATTGAATCCTTGGAAATATCCCCTACAGGTCGTGGATGTTTTCTCGGCAGTCGTGTTTTTTTGATGGAGATATACTGAATACTCTGAGCGCATAACATTTGGACCTTCAACGTTCCTGTCCTGACAAAGGAGGTGTTCATTTTGTTAAGAAACCTCATTTCACTTCCCTTACGTATCCATAGGGGCAAATGGATCTATCAGTGAATATTTTTTTCTATCAGGTGGGTATGTTCTTTTCTGGTTGAGTGTTGAAAGTGGTGAGCTTAGATCAGATTGGAGATGCTGCTGGTTACACAAAGTACCTGCAGGGTATTGAGTATAGGAATGAAGAAATTGCAGGCAATAGAGCAGAAATGCTACTGGCACGGTGACCGGCCATGTGTGCACTTGAATGTTTAGCGTCCGCCGGGATCTCCCTGTCTCTGCACCAGACGACCCACTTGTTTTATTTTAATGTGTTCCTACGTTGGAGATGACTGAAACGTAAATTCATGAGTATTGATGAGGAGGGGAAACGGAAATGATGGTGTGCAGTGATCAGTTGGCGTACATCCTGGTAGAGTAGGAAACGAGGGAATCGTTGAATGATCATGTTTCAATAGACAATTAGGCCCAGGACTGTCTTGAGCATGAGGTCCCTTCAGGTCGTTTCGAAATACGCTGCCAGCATCCTCCAAACGTTGGACATTTTCCCCCGAGGTGGAATGTTCCCGCGTGAATTATGTTGTGAATTGGTGAAAGAGATTGGGGTAGGATTGTTGGAGTTGGATAAACAGGTCGGGATCGAGTTTGGCCAGGTAAAGAGTTTTGGCTTTGGCAAGGAGATCAATGGAGATGTGTTTGGCACCTTGGAGGTTGGCTTCCTGTAAGTTTGCACCGGTCAGAGATGTGTCCTGAAACGAGGCCCCTTCCAGGTTTGCCTGTATGAGTTGAGCCTCACGCAAATCAGTTAAATGGAGCTTGGCTTTGGCCAGATTGGCTCGGGTAAGATTTCCCCATGGAAGCGAAGCACGTGTCAGGGTGGCTCCCTCAAGATTCGCGCCTTCCAGATTGCAGGCAATGAGCCCGGTTCCGGACAAATCGATTTTGGTCATGGTGGCATGTGAGAGAGTCGCCTTGATCAGGTTGGCTTCGAGCACATCAGCTTCAGTGAGGTTCACGCCGGAAAGGTTGGCTTCCGTTAAATTGGCATGCAAGAGATAGGCGTCTGAGAGGTCTGCACCCTCCAGATTGGTCTGGCTTAAATCAAGTCCGGTAAAGTCGTACCCGGAAAGATCGGCTCCGCTTAGATCGGGTTGAATCGCCTGATTCGTCCGTCGAAATTTGTTCCATTCCCCGACCCCTCCCTTAATGAGGCATTCAACATGTTCAGGATTGGCCATGAGGAGAGTGTCGGAATTGAACGACGAACCGAACCGGATCGCCTGGCTGAAGGTTGTGGGTTTTTGATTGTTTACCGTTTTTTGAGGTATTTGAGAAATTCCGAATCCGGGGAGAGAACCAACGTGGTATTGTCCGCAAATGTTTTCTTATAGGCTTCCATGGTTCGGATAAATTCAAAAAACTCCGGTCCTTGTTGGTAAGCGGTCGCATAGATTTTGTAGGCTTTGGCCTCACCGTCTCCTCGCAGTTCCTGTGCGGTTTTATAGGCTTCAGCCAAAATGATTTGCTTGTCTTTTTCTGCTTCAGAACGAATTTTTTGGGCTTCTTCCTCACCTTCCGCTCGATATTGCTTAGCCTGGCGTTCCCGTTCAGCCTGCATCCGTTGGAATACCGCTTTTTCATTTTGCTCAGGAAGGTCCGCTCGCTTAATGCGCACATCCAGGACTTCAAGCCCATAGGCCGAGGCTTTTTCATTGGATCGATCCGATACGACCTTCATGATCAATGCCCGATTGGAGGCAACGATTTCAGCCAGTTCATGGCGGCCTAACTCAACCCGCAATTCCGAATAAATGATGTCGTCCAGACGCTGGAGATCCCCTCGTTGGGTCT
>JAUIKP010000315.1 GCA_030430725.1 Nitrospiria bacterium | reverse complement strand
CTTTGACGAGCCCACGAACGACTTCCTCCTTACGTGCGACCATGCGGGCAAGGTCATAGCTCACAGGCCCCTCAATGTTGAGGCCAAACGGCTGAGCATGCCGAACCCGTTCGCCTAGATCAATAAAACCCAACAGGGTTTTGCTGGGAATACACCCCCAATTCAGGCACACCCCCCCAAGCACCTGCTCCTCCAGTATCGTCACCCTCGCCCCTAATTGGGCGGCACGAATAGCCGCCACATACCCACCAGGACCTGATCCGATGATCACAATGCGAGGAGACGTGGTCATGATTCCTGTGAGGCTAAAAATGCCGTGTATTGCTCCGGCGTCATCAACGCATCCACCTCACCAGGATCGGCTAATTCCAGCACCGCAATCCACCCCTTACCATAGGGATCCTGATTGAGTAGTTCGGGATGATCCTGAAGTTCGGCATTCACTTGAAGAATCTTTCCGGTAACCGGCGTGTAAATCATCGAAGTGGCTTTGGTCGATTCCACTTCTCCCAATTGATCTTCAGCCTGCACCGAGGTTCCTACCTTAGGAAGGTCCACAAAGACCACATCTCCCAAAGCATCCTGAGCAAATTGACTAATGCCTAAGGTCGCCTTATTGCCTTCAACGCGAATCCATTCGTGTTCCTTGTGAAATCGTAAATCCTGTGGCTCCATTCCTACCCCCTTTTGTTCAAAATCATGATGGTGTTCATATAATGTAGATGTCTCCCATGCACCTCATGAAGTGAGTATACCCAGCTCAATGTGACAGGGACACTATCGGAGCACTCAAGAAAATGCGCGAAGATCGTGCACCACACCAATTCCCGAAGGAAATTCATCGAGCAATGACGTACTGCTCCCGGCTGTTCCCGGCACAATGCGCTTTCCTCTCTCTGCCGGCATACTCACCCATACCCGCCGTGGGTCGTCAAGTACGGGAAGCAAGCGGGTTAACACGGCCTTCGTCGAAATGCGCCGGAGCTTCTCAATGGCCGACAATTGATCGGACGAGGAGTGACGGTCGATTTCCGGCCGGACAAAGAAAAATGAAAACGGACGCCGGACGGCTTCCATCGCATCCTGAGCATAGTTCACCAGAGCCCGAACCGGATCGGTCAATCCATGGGGATGGAGTTCTAAACCACATTGAACTGACAGATCGCGTTTGCGAAGCTGGCCAATCAATTGCTCAACAACAGTCAATCGCTCACGCGCCTTCCAGCCCGCCCAGCGCCAAAACACGGAATCTTCCGCAGAAGCGCCTGGAGGCTGGGATGATCGACCCGACAATTTCGAAGCTCTGAGGAGATCAAACCCGGACTGAAAAGTACGTACGGGATCAAACCTCACATTGAAGGCGGATTGAAAGCGCGTCAACCCCGACCGCGACACCCCGTCATACACCCCCATGGGATAATCGTCGAGAAAGACGAGACCGTCCACGTTTTCTTCGGAAAGATGCGTGAGAAATTGCTCAAGAAACCGTTGATACTCCGGGTGAAAAATATCAAAAAACCGGGAATTCTTAACCTGGTGGGTGATCGTATCATACGTGCCATCCCGCCATTCCGGCAAAGGGGAATCATGCCAATTGCCGATACAACGGAGATTCACTCCCACATACACCAACAACTGCACCTGATGACTGCGTTCCACATATGGGCGCAGGAGCGTCTGGAGATCAAGCAGATGGCGAGGGGCCCTCGACGTCCGGTGTTGATCGGTGTGAAATCCGGCTCCCTCACAACCCAAATCAATCAATAGGGTGGTGATTCCATCGGCCTTCATCTTTTTAATTCCCTCGTCAAACCCTCCGCTGGCCGGCAATTGTTCAAGGGTTAACCGGATGGCCTGAGTGTCGAGAGGAGGCATCGCAAATTGTTCAAGTAAGCGTTGAAGTTCGTTGAATTGCAATTGAGCACCAGCCTGATAGGGATTGGCGCTCTCCGCAACGGTGAGTATGCGGTACTGATCCCTGGCGGCTTCCCATTCGCCAGTCTGACGATAAGCTTGAGCCAGCAACCATCGGCTTTCTGCTTCAATGGGCTCTTGAGGAAGAAGTGCCAGTAAGCGGGTCAGTCCGCTAATAGCCTGCGGATAGGCTTTTCTCTCAAAATCATCCTTGGACCGTTGAAAGAGTTGCGCGTGAATCTGTTGAATATCCGGAGGAACGTCAGATGGAGATGAGGCAATGCCTTCATCGCGATCCTCCGGCACGGACTCGATGGCAGGGGGAGGAATCGCACCACTAACCGGTGGTCCCTGGGGAGGGCGTGTCCGCCCGCATGCAGCCAAGACCCCTAGACACAGCAGCAAACAACACATTTTCAGCCATGTTGTCATAGGGCAAAGCGTGCGTAGAGTGATATAAATATTCAACCGATACACTAAGTATAAAAAAACACTGCCCGCAACTTTCGGCGGGCAGCGTGCCGGAGTCAGTGGGTTATCAAAACACCCGTTCAGTATGGTCCTTCATGTGCCCAGATTGGATTCTGCGAAAAAATACCGAATCTCAATTTGAGCATTCTCCGTGGAATCGGACCCATGGACGGCATTGGCCTCGATAGAAGTCCCGTGCGCAGCCCGAATGGTACCCGGATCGGCTTTCTTGGGATCGGTCGCTCCCATCAGGTCGCGGTGTGCTTTGACCGCGTCCTTCCCTTCCAACACCACAACCACCACGGGCCCCGAACTCATATAGGTCGTCAAGTCATTAAAAAAGGGGCGTTCCCGATGCACAGCATAAAACCCTTCCGCCACCCCTTTGGATAACCGCATCATTTTCATCGCAACCGGAAACAACCCGGCCTCTTCATAGCGGCGAATAATATCACCAATCGCATGTTTGGCCACCGCATCAGGCTTGATAATCGCTAACGTCCGCTCTGACATACCTCTCGTCCTTTCCAAAAAATCCCATAATAAAACCCTGTGAATAAGAAAGGAGCATTTTACGGCCCCTTTTTATTAGTTGCAATCTTAAGGCCACACTTAAAAGTCTGTAATCACAATGACTTCGGCTGGCTGAAACACGATCCGATCAAGGATGGAATGGGAACCAGAATGCTGATCGAGCGAGCTGACACGCCACATTCTGGGAGAAGACGGAAGGGCGCCCAATTCACCGCTGGCGACATCAATTGGCTCATGAACATTCGTATTGAGGCAGAGGAGGCCCCAACTGTGGGGATTTTCCAACGATCGCCGTGCCAAAACACACAGATCTGGGTTGGTCACTGACCGTTGAACCAGATCCCCCTCCCCTTGCCACAGCTGCACCTCCAACTTCCAGCGATTCACCGCATGGATAAAACTCTGCAAATCCCATCGGGGGGATTCCCAATCATCGGGAGTGGTCTCCACCACATGCAAGGACCGCTGAAATCCGAATTCATACCCCATCGGGATCATAAGGCCGGTGGAGAACAGCGCGGCAAAGGCATAGCGTTGGCGTTGAACCGCTTCATTCCCTCCCGATTCAGCCGCCAGACGCGGGGTATCATGTGATTCAGGAAACCCAATAGACGGCATTGCCTGAAATTCCCGATGTTGGTTCAAACACCAGGCATCCTTGAAATTCCACCATTTGGAGCTGTTACAAAAAAAGTGAAATCCCGCTTCTCCTAGCGCGCTCGTCTGCTCTAAGGTACAACCAAGATTTTCCGCCCAGAAGACGGCCTTCGGATTCACGCGTTGTGCCCGGTGAATAAGAAAGCGCCACAACTCACTGGGAACTTTATACGCCGCGTCACACCGAAACCCCTGAAACCCCAACTCAAGATAACGGTCGACCAATTGCCCCCAAAACTCCCAGAGATTGTTCCGGTCAGGAGAATGCCGATTATCAATTTCGGCCAAATCGCCCCACACGGTTTTCTTGCCGGGGTCATCCGGATCAACCGCATAGGGATGTTCAACTTTGCCCTGATCATCCCGCATATACCAGTCGGGGTGCTGTGACACTAAGGAGGAATCGATGGCCGTATGGTTCAACACCAGATCCACCATTGGCGCCAAGCCACATTGGGCGATGCGTTGAAGCGTGGGACGCAACGCATCAAGGCGCTGATCCTGAGTCCCTTCCGGCAGAAATGCCGGATTCAGGAGATCGTATTCTTTGATCGCATATAAACTACCCGAAAATCCCGGCAGATGAATGGGATTCACAAAGAGCCAATTAAACCCCATGCCTGCAGCCCGTTCCGCATGCGAGATCCAGCGGTCACAGGGACCGGCCAGGCGAGGAAACAGATTATAGATAAGAGGAACCTCGTGCGACGGCTGCATAAAGTTAAACCTATACTTTCTCTGGCTCCGGGCAGGCTTGAGGTGGACGGCTATCCGAAATCAGACCTTTTGAAAAGATGATTTTGCCAACCTGTTTCACATTGGCGCACAAGTCACCCAGTCCGGGGGTGACCAATCGAAACGGGCCGCCTCGTTCGGAAGGAAAGAGCGCGCCATCCTGCTCATACACCAGAATGCCGAATTCTGCAGCTTGCTTGATCGTCAGGCAGGCCGAGAATTTTCCATCCTGTGACTCGAAGGTCACATGGTCGGTCCCCACATTGAGTGTCACAACATCAAGTATTGCTTGAATTTTGACGGCACGGACATTCAGTCCCG
>JAUIKP010000314.1 GCA_030430725.1 Nitrospiria bacterium | reverse complement strand
GAATATGTTGATTCAGGCTGTCTCTTCATAAACATTGGTTAACCGACAGCACCTCCGCTCAGGAGAATTCCGGAGAACTGGAGAAAACCCTTGGCACGGAAAATTCATCTTCTTCAATCGTCCTACATCCTGAAACACCATGAACAAAAGGGAATATTTCTCTCCTTTTTTATACGTTTGCCGGATGCACATTCCCTGCTATAGATCTATCAGGCTATAACACTCGGCAGCTATCCGAGGGACCAGATGGAAAGAGGAACCATGAA
This sequence comes from Nitrospiria bacterium, assembly GCA_030430725.1. Lineage (GTDB taxonomy): Bacteria > Nitrospirota > Nitrospiria > Nitrospirales > UBA8639 > Nitrospira_E. The sequence continues at coordinate 4,399 of JAUIKP010000314.1, read as the reverse complement.
GGGCAGGAGAAATAACCAAAGAGAATTCATTCACCACATTCCGACACGGAAAAGGAAGGAGACGTCGATATGGCCGCAACAACTCAAAAGACTCAAGCCACACAAGTCACTGATATGCTTCGGGAAGATCATCGATATGTGAAAAAACTGTTTGAACAATTTGCGAAGACGAAAAATGCACAAAAGAAACGGCAGATCGTCGAGACAGCTTTAACGGGGCTACAAATACATGCGGAGTTGGAAGAGAAATTAATCTATCCGGCCGTTCGTCCCAAACTGAAGGACGAGGATCTCATGGATGAAGCCCTGGAGGAACACCATGTCGTGCATGTGATCATTGGGGAACTGAAAAACATGAAACCCGGTGACGAACGCTATGATGCCAAATTCACCGTGCTCGGTGAGCTGTGCAAACACCATATTAAAGAAGAAGAGGCGGAGATGCTGCCTATGGCAGAAAAGCGCGCTATTGCCTGGGAAAGTCTTCACGAGCAGGTCGTGAAACGGAAGGAACAACTTCTGAGGAAGGCCGGCAAGTCATCCAATAATAATGGTACGCGCCAACATTCCACGAAAAGAAAAAAGAAATAGAGCCGGCAGGTGTAACAGGGAATGTGAGATTCGGTTTTGAATGTTGTCGGTCACGGGAAGGATTGCTACAGGAATGGATGGAACACTTCCTTCATCTTTGCTCAGAGCCGTTGCCATCATTCCATTACGGCCGATTATCTTCCTGATGGATCTGTTATGGAGAAACACTCCCATGCAGGAAATGGACATTAAGACAAGATGCCTGTCGGATTCATCCACTTCTCATCAACGCCACCTGTGCTGTAGTTTTGAAAGACTTTGGTCATTCTGTCGTCATGAGGTGCAGGAACGATTCTACCCGAAAGACGCCTATTTGAAAGGAGATGAAGATGGCGGATCAATGGGGATTATGTAAAAGTTGTCAATGGTGGCAAATCGAACCATCTGCCAAAATTGACGATGCCACAATGGGTTTGTGTATCGATGAAAATCTACAACCGTATCGGTTGTTGGTCTCCGGCAATAGTGGATGCAATCGCTTCATGAAAGGTCGTCCCGCTCATGCAGAAGGCTCATCCTCCCAGCCACCGACGGCATCGCCCTCCCGGTAAGTGGCCCAGTTCTCAACCGAGCCCAGAAGACACCGATCAGCAATTACCTGCGCCCGGGCTGAGGCGAGTCAGGTGTCCGTTTACGCGTGGAAGCCTTCAACAAGGAACCGATTATCCTTCTGTTCCTTGTCATTCAGGATTCCGTGGGTAAAAATGGAAAGGCTGTGGGAATGACCCATTCACTTTGCTCTCAGGGAGTTCAGCTGTGAGAAATTTTCTGATGGTCGGTTTATTGTTGTGGTATATCGGCTTCTTTCTGGTAATGGGAAGGGACCCTCTCGATCCGCAGAGTTGGGCCTTTTCCAGTATCCTTCCTCTTCTGTTTGTCGGTGTCTTGACTATTTCCTACCGGCAACTGCCTTTTTCCGTCTTCTCCTATGTGCTCTTTGCGATATTTCTCACCCTGCATACGATTGGATCACACTACACCTATGCTCAGGTGCCTTTCGGCCTCTGGATAGAAGACCTGTTTGAATTACCCCGTAACCATTTCGATCGCATCGTCCATTTGTGTTTTGGCTTGTTCTTTGCCCACCCTTTATGGGAACTCTTCGGAAGCATTCCAGGGATGTCCGCTTGGATCCGCGCTGCACTCGTGTTGGTGACACTCGTGGGGTTGGGCGGACTGTGGGAAATTCTTGAATCGTGGGTAACCCGAATGGTCCATCCGGAATTAGGTCTGGGCTATCTCGGTGCACAGGGAGATATATGGGATGCCCAAAAAGATATGGCGGCCACATTATATGGTGCGCTGCTCTGGTTGGCGATTATGCTGTGCTACTGGAAACTGAAAGGTTCTTGTTCATCTCGATCACAGGAAAGGACGGCAGATCTTCCACATGCGACCGACCACTGCAGTTACCGCCGCTAACCGGAAAAATTTCCGCGAACATCACCTTTTACACGGGCTTCTGGTTTGGTATGTGGTGCTTTGGATATTTCTCGCCATAGAACCGATCGACCGTCATGATTGGTTTCTCGAAAATATTTTAGCGATAGGACTGGTCATGGTGCTTGTCGGGACCTATCGATGGTTTCCCTTGTCGGATCTTTCCTATGTATTTCTCACCGTGTTTATGACCCTTCATGCGATCGGAGCCCATTACACCTATTCAAAAGTTCCGCTGGGCTTTTGGATGCAGGAGTGGTGGGGATTTGAACGCAATCATTTTGACCGGATCGCCCATTTTTCTTTCGGTTTATTTCTGGCCTATCCATTACGGGAATTATTTCTGCGCCGTGTGGGTGTGCGTGGATTCTGGGCTTATTACCTTCCTGTCAGTGGAATATTGGCCCTCAGTGGATTCTTCGAAATTATCGAATCGTGGGTTGCTCACCTCGTTCGTCCGGAATTAGGAGAAGCGTACCTTGGCACTCAGGGAGACGAATGGGATGCGCAAAAAGATATGACGGTGGCGGTCCTCGGGGCATGTATCACCATTCTGTTGACCTATGCACTTTCCAGGTTCGGCTCCCAAAGAACTCTTTCGGATGCTCCCTAACAATTTCCGATTTTCCTATGAGTGACCTGTCAACCGCGGGCTCCCTTCCGATCCACGCTCACAGGAATAATTTCAGGCGACCATGGTGGTGTGAGGGTAACGGTTTTATTCCGGTTTTTATCTGTTTGTTGGGTTTGGTATTTAGTGTGATGGCGGTTTTCGGTCGGTCCGCTTCGGGAGAGACAACGGACACTCCGCTTGCAGGACAACCCCATCGGACGGAAATTTTTGGCCAGGATATTTATGTCCCTCCCCGGGATCGACGGCATGTCACGGCGATAAATGTCGGGATGAATTGGATCCCGGACGGACCCAAACGGTTGGAATTGCTCCCATTTGGCGCACTGTTTGTCTGGCGCAATTGGGAAGATGAAAATCAGCGGTTTCGGGGGACCTTTTCAGGTGTATTCAATGACCTCCAGTATCAGCGTGGTTTGTCACCGACCAGCCCATGGTTTGCCGCCATGACGTTTGAAAATGTGATCATTCCATTCGGCCGGTACGAGTATGTTGAAGGACAGGCTATCAAGGATGTCGAACTGCAATGGAATGCTTTTTTTGCCGGGTTCGGGTTCGGGTATCGCACGGGGATATCTCCTGGGTTTCAGGATAATGTGGTTGAAGTGTCTTTAACGTATGAGCCGGGTTTCCGTTGGTTCGACCGTAGTTCAAAAACCTCCCGAAATTTTATCGTTCCTCACAATACCTATGTCGGGCGTGTCCATGCCCGGTTCCGGGTGGATCAATTCGAGCGAAATCTCATGGAGTTGCTTCATGACGGAGTGGCTTACGGAGGTGATGCCATCTATGGACATCGTGCCCGTTGGCGTCAGTGGGGAGATCCGGCATTTGAAACCCCGGATAACCATGATGATCACACCTTTATGCTTGCCAGTTTCTATGCCGCCCTGGCAGGTAAGGTCCCATTGGTGCCGACAGAACGGCACCGGTTGATTGTTACGGTATACGGCGGAATCGGGAAAAACCTTGACCGGTTTTCCACCTTCCGGTTGCCGGGCCGCCCTACGGGCTACGAATGGGAAGCGCTCTCTCGCCCTCTCATTCCCGGAGTGGCCTTCAATGAGCTGTTTCCTCGCAAGTACGCGATTGCGAATCTCACCTACCGATATGAGGCATTGTTTTTCTTGTACCCGTATATTCGAGGAACATGGTCAGCCATCGAACGAGCCCGTTTCAACGGAAATGGGTCAATTCGCAACCAGGTAGATATGCTGCCGGCCGTGGGAGGTGGAATCGTCAGCGGGGCACCATGGGGTTCACAAATAGAAATTAATTATAGTTATAACTTTGGCATATACCGTGATCGGCATGGGCCGAAGCTGGGAGGGAATAGTGTCGTGGTCTTCTGGTCAAAGCTTCTGTAAAGCGGGCGAACCCCTCCGACTTCCGATTTCTCCATGGGGATCAGGATGAGCACTCTGGATTAACTTTCTTTTTCCGATACGGTTAATTCCGCACTTGAGTCGGGATCTGTGGATCGACATGCACTTCTGTTTGAACTACCCCATATACAATCGTCGCCAGGGACAGAATCAACAAAAAATAAAAGGCTACACGTGCCGGTCCCAACGCAGGGGTCGTAAAACCTCCAAATCCGATTAACGCACAAAGTCCGGCAATGATGAGTAATATGAAGCCGATGGTGAGCATTGGTACCTCCATTTCTAGCAGGCTAGAAGCCGACTTTTTCGAAGAACATGGTTTCCGCCACTGGTTCTCTACCCCGGTCTTTCA
>JAUIKP010000313.1 GCA_030430725.1 Nitrospiria bacterium | reverse complement strand
ACCTGTTTGGTCCGTTCCCATTGATGGTGGGGACGAGTGAGCCTGAGAGGCGACCACGATGGGGGCAAAAGGATCACGACGAACGTGTTCGCTCCATTGAGCAGCCTCATCGTCATGGGGTCGCCCCTCAGGAGTAAGGGGAGAGAGAGCCGGAGCAGAAAGCAGTCGATTTAGTCCCACCGAGATGATGCCGGGCGCATCGGATGCCGTATCCACGATATTGGTATAGATTGCGAAGGCTGCGAGAAGGCACAGACCCATCGCAACAAACGGATTTTTTAAAGCTCGACGGAATCGTTGGTTTTCATCCATACCGACAATCCAATGGTTAAATGAGTGGCTTGTTGACCATCACCCATGACCGTCACATTCTGAATGTCGACTTTTGGTCCTGATCGGGTGAGGGATTTTAGGAACTGAAGATAGGAACGATACGCATTGGGGTGTCCCTGCGAGTTGACCTGAATTTCCAATGGGACCAATGTCACTCCCTGGATGGGAGAAATGGTGTGGTCCGTGCTCAGAATGCGATACTGGATGAGGAGATTCCACTGTTTGCCGTGGGTTTGAAGCGTTTGCGCCCATTGTGCCAAATGGGTGAAGTTATGGAGTAAGCGTTGCTCAGCCAGTTGAAGGTGCGTGTCAAGCGCATCCGGACGAGCCTGAAGGTATTGAGAGCGAAGCTCCGACACTTGTTGTTCCAAGCCGATCGCATCTTGAGTCAACAATTGGCGTTTCTGAATGGTGAAAAGTTTATCCAGACTCACCCAGCCCACAATGGATAACGTTCCCATCAGGAGCATCACGAATCCCGTGCTTTTGAACTGTTGGGGATTGGGCCACTCAAAGCGGCGAAGCCACTTCATGACATGGTTCCTTTTAAGGTGAATCGATAGAGAGGGCGTTCATTGATTGGGGTAACGGTTTGGGTTAAGAGTTGATCTCGCCAATCCTCATGCAGGGACACATGATATGGTCCATCCGCCAGCTGCTGCACGAATTGATCCACTGCAAGCAATGTGGCGGCAAGATTGGTAGAAGCGCTGCCGTCCAGCTCCACGTTCCATCCGTCCTGGGTTCGCTCCACAAAGGCTTTGCGCAAGATGACCTGTGCGGGGGTAATGGATCCCAGATAGCTGAGAAACGGACCTTCTAATTCCGGTGTGGTGGCTTCGCTGACAGATTGGGCCCATTGCCGTTTCGTGTCCAACGACATGAGGCGACGTTCCCATTGCGCGTGGTCCTGCTGGAGGGTGGTGACCTGGTCGGTCATGGTCTGCATCGCAGTGCGATGTCTGGCCAAATACCCTTCGATGATGCTGGTTGTTCCAACACCAAAAAGAATAAAAACCGCAAGCATGGCGACAAACGCTTTGGTGAGGGTCTTTCGTAGCGGGGCTTGGAGAACCTGCGTGGGCGTGAAGTTACGGTGCAGATTGACCGGAAGCATCGCACCGACCCACAGCCAGTAATTCCAGTCCGGTTTGATGGGGTATGGAACTAGGGGAGTGTTCACGTGTGGCTGTATTTCACCCGCGGTTACTCGTTCTTCATCGTCCCAAAACCAGATGCAGGGAAACTTTAAATTAGTTTGTTGTGTGATAAACATTATCGTTCGATTGGCCTCGGTTCCGACCCGCTCTCCCAGTGGAACCCAGTCTTGAGCGGGGAACAGATGTCGCGTCCAAATCGGGGTTCCATCATCCTTTCCTGCGACAATCATGATTTTGCCTTCGAGCATGGTTATCAGGATCGAACCTTGTCCCGGTTCGACGGGCAATGTGCTGAGTTGACTCTCAGCCAGAGTAGAAAGAGGAACCAATTGACGAAGAGATAAGCCCAACTCTTGGCAGATGTGCACGATCTTATCGATATAGTCTTGTGGCCAAATATCAAGGTGAACATGTAATTTTCCTCGCGCTTCCAGGCCAATCTGATATCGCCAAGCCGCTGGTCCCTCGCACGGTTTTTCCTGTTGGACCTTTCGTTCAAGAAAGGGAAGGAGGTCAGTGAGGAGCATCGGAGGGATTTGAATGGTCCGCGAGGCAAGCCGCGGATGGTCAACAAGCATGGCGAGGTGCGTGCCGGGAAATTGAGTGTAGTGTATCGCTTCCTCCAATGCCTCGCGAAGTGTGTCTAGGGATACGTGCCGGCCTGGACGTTCCCAACTCCGTCCAATGGTATTTTTCACAATTGATAAGGCTTTCAATCGATTATTTGAAAGGCTGACGCTTAAAATCGTCTGTTTTTTCTTCACCAGAATCTTCTGGAGGTTCAGTGGGATCTCCAGTCTGGGTGTCTGAGCGTCGGCACATGATGTGGGTGATTGTGGGGTGTCGATCATAATATTAGGGGCTATAGCAACCGCTACTGTTGATTCGCCATTTGGATCCTGCCGCGCAGTCGGGGTCGAATTGAAACCCGGCTTCGCTGGTCAGGGTGAATTGTGTTTCCGGATCACTAAATGTATTCGCTTCGTCCAAACTAACCGTGGTTCCCGAGACGTGATAGCGACTGTGCGGCACAAGCGTGCCGCTACCGGAATCAGTCGAGCTCCCATCGACCGCGTAACTGCCTCCGGCTCCATTGGCCGAGAGGCTGAGGAGATGAAATAAATGACCGACGTGCCCGCGATGAATTTTCAGATTCGGTGTTCCTGTTTCATCAGTGCTCCACCAGGTTTCAAAGTCGGCGTCCGTGGTAATGGAGGGATTCACATTTTGGGACAGATGGGTAATGACCATAAATCGTGCGTCGGCTAGGGCCGTCGTGGGGAGACCTGTGGCGTTGGTGAATCCACTGATGTTGGGTTGCTTGAAGTAATAGCGGAGAAATCCATTCGGGTTCGTGGTGAGTTGTCCCAGCGAGGCCGCGACATAATCCGGACTCAGCGCGGTAAGTGTTGCCGGAAATGAACGGGTCTGTCGAACGTAGAGTTCAATGCCTCGGGCGATTGTCGCCAATTGTTCATCCTCCGCATCCCGCTTCGCGGCGGCCAGTTGATGGATCACGTTTGGCGCAATGAGGCTGGCAAGAATGGCGATGATGGCCATGACGCCAATCATTTCCACAAGCGTAAATCCATGTGTAGATAGACAGCGTGAGGCCTCAAATAATCCGAAAATTTTCCGGCCTATTCTTTGAACGGTGTTCCGGTTACCGTACTGAGTGAACTGGAGGCCGGTGCCGGGACGCCAGCCTGTCTCGAATGCGATCGAGGTTATTTGGAGCCCTATGGCCTGAGTGGGAAAGTCATTGCCTCTCGTCATGAGTCCGATCCCGTTTTGCTCCTTCTCGGCGAGGTTTTTGTCTCGGAGGTGCGTGTGAGTGCCCTTCTCTCCATCGGGCCTATCCCGACTGGTAGTCCACCAACCCTTCTTTCGGTGTTTAAAAAGCCAATCTTAATTTTCTTAAACTTTTCAAATGACCATGGCGGGTTTGCGAGGACCACAAGGGGGCGAGACGATCTGCCGGGGGTCAGGTTAGGGAGGTGGGAGAGCAGTCATTTTTTGCCGGGTCAGGGAGCGAGAACGTCTCGAGAATCTTTCCGCCTAACAGGGCGGAGACAGAGGGTTCCATCGTTTGGTGGCGACGCACAAAGGGTCGAACCAATAACCGGTATTGGTGGTAAGAGAGAACTCAAAATCAGGGGTGTTGTAGCTATTGTCCCCGTCCAAACCGATTTTGGTGCCTAGAAGGTGAAGGCGGCTATGTGTTGGAAGAAGCGCGCCGTTGGAATGAGTTGGTTGGTGGTCAATGGAAAAACTTCCGCCATTTCCCTTTGGGGTAAGATTGACCATATAAAAAAGATGGCCGACCGTCCCACGATAAATAGTGAGTGGAGGATTCGTGCCGTCATTCATGTTCCACCAGGTTTCAAAGGCGGCGGGTGTGGTGATGGCTGGGGCCGCATCTTGTGCGAGATGGGATATGAGAAGAAACCGGGCATTAACGAGTTCACTGCCAGTCAGTCCGGTCGAGTTTTGGAATCCGGTGATAGAGGGATGCACCGCATAATAGCGGGAGAATCCTCGTGCGTTTCGCGTCATTTGGCCTGGAGGTATTGGCACAAAGTCAGGGGATAGGATGAGTAACGAAGGGGGGAACGTGCGGTTCTGTCGAAGATACGAGATGATTCCGTTGGCGATGAGCTGAAGATCACGGATTTCACGGCCTTTACTCGTTGGATCCCAGACTCTGACCATGGAGGGCGATACAACAGCGAGCCCTATCGATAGAATCGCCAACAGGCCGATAAAAACAATGAGAGTCATGCCGGCTTCCGGGTCAGAGGCACTCTGGCGGCTGAGCGGGGAAGGTAGGGCACCGCCAAGGTGGCCTGTCAATGGATTCCACCCATTAAACTCATCATGGGCATAAATAGGGATAGCGCGACGATACCCACAATTGCGATTAATCCCAGAGTAATCAGAGGCTCGAGAATGCCAAAAACTTTTTTGATTCTACGGGGAATTTCCCGATTATAATAATGAGCCACATTCATGAGCGTGTGGGGTAATGTCCCGGTGGCTTCCCCGATCGAGATCATTTGAATCACCATTGACGGAAAGACCGGATGACGGTTTAATGATTCATTGATGGTGGAGCCCTCGGACACGGCGCGTTGTGTGTCCTCTAACGCCCGTTCCATGACAGAATTGCCCACCAGTCCCTGGCACA
>JAUIKP010000312.1 GCA_030430725.1 Nitrospiria bacterium | reverse complement strand
TGCCGCTCCACTGGCCAATGCCCCCCAGAAAGTTTCTTCTTCCCACGGTTTTCTTTCACCTGGCACCTTTACATCTTCAAACCTGGATCTAAGTGTGGGCCCAACATCGCCGGTAAGCCCATGTAGCTTGATTAGATCTGCGGTGACGCCTGAGATGCGTTCTGCCAAGCGTTGGTCCATGGCCTGAATTGCATTTTTGATTTGCAGCTTTTTTGAGAGGCCCGTCGGCTCTTGGGAAAGGCATTCTCCATCCAAGGCGGTCTCGGTCAGGAGTTGAGCGAGATGGGTCATGGATGTATCAAAGATCTGCCGGTGGGTGGCATACCAGGCCTTTCCCAATTTTTCCATTGTCTGGTGTTTATCGGGTGGCAGGACCTGAGTGACGTGATTCCATAACACACCTTCCTGAACCCAGCAACGGGTAAAGGCATCCAAGCTCATGACGTCTTTAATGACGCGTTGATTAATCCAGTGTTGCTTCCAACGGGATTCTAATTGTCTCTGTTGTTGTGGATCGATCAAACCGGTTTGATTCACTAACACAATAACGGGTTTTTCGAGCCAAGTGAGGAGATCGAGTTCAGGTTGAAGATAGCCCGCCATGGATGGGTCTTCTGTTGCATTGACGAGGTAGAGCACCACGTCAGCTTCATCCCTGACGTTTCGAATCGCTTGCTGACTGCACCAAAACGGTTTGTCTGCTATACGGTCCCAGACTTGAGATACCATCCACCCAATCGGGTTGGTGAGCCCTTCAAGACGCCCCAAAAGCTTATGGCTATTGCCAAAGCCTGGCGTATCCCACAAGTTGAGCCGGGAGCCATCAGAAGTCTCCAGCAATACGAAGTGTTCATTTTGAAGCGTGACATGGGCCTGATCGAGCACCTGTCCGACGTCGCGACGCAACAGCGTACGGGCCAAGGTGGTCTTCCCGATATTGGTATGGGAAATGAGTGAAAGCGTAATAGAAGAAGAAAGGGCCGTCATGTCATTTCACCTTCTTGGAGGCCACAGAGCAGCTTGGGCTTTCTCCAGAAGCTGGTCGCGAGATATATCTTTGGCATCGAAGGGCACGATTTGTAAATGGTAGTCGTTGGCGAGTCGTTGCCAGGTTTGTTGCCGGCCTCTTATTTGTGTCTGATCAGCAAGGTGCCGATAGGGCTCCTGGTCCAGAACAAGGAGTAAGTGATGTTGTCCATGCCAGGACTCAATATTGGCTTGAAGCCTATGAAAGAGTTCCCCGTGCACCTCCGCTTCAGGAGTTTGCGCCACATTACAGATCAGAACCACCGTTTGAGGTGAGGAGGTTGCTGGTAACCTGGGAACGCTTGTCTGTCCATAAGGAAGTGGATCTCTCCAATGCAAGGTCGCTTGATTGCCAATGAGATCCAGGAGGCATTGTCCCAAGCAATCTAAAGCGGCCGGAGAAGGTTGATAACTGTATGGCACAATGTCAATTTGGATGCCTTGTCCGCGTTCAGTACTCAGTAGCTGCAGATAATACGGCTCATCGAGAGGGAGCGTGAAGGATTGCGCGGCCTTGTGTGCGAAGCGTGCGGATAGCCAGGCCAGTGTTATTCGAGGTAGTACGATTCCCATAAAGGCCGTCAGTGCCCACATATGAATCCACTGAGCAGCAGAGCTCTGGCTGGGAGCGTGAAGCTGTGCAAGGTCTTCGGCAGGTGGAAAGGGAAAACCCAGAAGCCAGGCTGCCGGTCCCAAGAGCCCGTATAACACCGTATGCACCTGTGCCGCTGACAAAAAGGTGCTTTCCCACGTGGCTTGATAGTCTAGAACCAGGCCACGGACATACATACTGAGAATAATGCCGAGTGCCAGACAGGCTGATCCAATGTGCAGCAGATGACGAACGCGACGGATAATGATGGGATGCCAGTGCCTCCACCACAGATTCATATATCGTTCGGAAGATTGAAAAATCCATTCTTTATCCGCACCTCCGGGTAAAGCCATTTTGGGCCATGGTCCTTTCCCCAACCATTCCGTTGCGACGGCAAATCCTTTGGTGAGGTGACGGAGAAGTGGACCGGTTAGGTCTTTTCCCAGAAGCGGCGGTAGAAGGGTGCCCGCATAGGTCCCTATGTTCCACAAAAGCAGAAACAAGAGTGGAAAGTTTAAGAGATTGACTCGTTGGGTCGTTCCGAGCCCATTGATGAATAGGCCGGCAGCAAAGGCCGGTATCGCCACGATGCTGTATGGAATGGTCGCCTGAGTGCCTCGAAACGATTCCGTGATCATGGGGTAAGAAGCGGAAAGAAAGCTACGGAGAGATTCCGCCCGATTTGTGAAAAATTTGAATGAGCTTTCTGTTGATGAGGGTGTTTCGTTGAGCGAGCATTGTCTTGCGTGCTGGGTGGCTCGCTGTCTGGTGGAGTGGGGAATAAATCGTCCTTGTGGATCCGATTGTTCCAGTGCCTGGATTAACAGAACGGTTGAGACCTGTTTGGAATTCATAACTGTAGGTATTTTGGCATCTGAATCTCTGGCATGATCAGAATATAGTTATTAGGTAAACAGTCTTCCAGGATTGTCTGCAACCAGGATAGCTTTGACGGTTGTGGACGTGTAGAAGGTGACGTTTTCTGTCGTGGGATAATTGGGCATTTGCATGGTGTTGGGTTAAGCCGGTAAAAACGGGAAGCAGGGTATTCGTACGTTGTATAACTTAGTTATGGAGGGAAACCGAACCGGCATGTTTTGACTCAGAAGAAGTATCCCGTCGAGTCTCCTGAGAATTTTTGTTCGTAGATTGGGCAACAGAGGCCTCAGACTCCAATAAAATGCTGATCCAACGGGTCGAGGGTCTGCTTTCCAAGACAATTTTCACCACCATGGTCATGGGGACAGAAAGCAACATTCCAACCGGTCCCCACACCCATCCCCAAAACACTAAGGAGAGAAATATCACCAGAGTGGAAAGGTTAAGCTTTCGCCCCATAAGTTTTGGTTCCACGACATTACCGAAAATCAAGTTGATGGCGACATGTCCGGTGGCTACCAGCAACAGATGTCCAATGCCGAATTGAATGTATCCCAAGAGCATGGGCGGGATTGCTGCAATGATAGACCCGAGGTTTGGAATAAAGTTCAGCAAAAAAGCCAGGAGACCCCAGATAAGGGGAAAATCAATCCCTAAGGCCCACATCCACAACGCGACCATCACGCCGGTTCCAAGGCTGACAAGGGTTTTGATAGCTAAATAATCGTTGACAGCGTCCGCAATTTTCTTGGCCTGGGAGAAGGTGCCTTTCGGATCTCCGAAGGCGGTTCCCACTTTCTTTTGGAAGCTGGACGCCTCAAACAAAATAAAAATGACGGTGAGAAAAATAAAAAAAGAATTCGTGAATACGTTTCCCAACCCGGACAACATTTTGGCGACGAGCCTCATCGACGCACCCGGGTCGATGGATTTTAGTAATATGTCTTTATCAGGTTGAAAACCCAACTCCTGGATCCAATGGATCATGGGCTCGATTTCTTGGGTCAATCGAGCTTGGTACCGTGGAATGGCTTCAGAAAAATCATCCAGGGAGGTTCCAATAATCAGAATACACACAACTCCCACACTGAGAATTCCCACGACGACACCGAACACCGCCAATGGCGAGGGGATGCCTTTTTGTCGAAGCCAAAAGACTGGGGATGCACTAATAATGGCAAGAAATATGGAGACTAAAAGGGGGACCAGGATTGGCTCTGCTGTCCGCATTCCAGCCACAACGATGACAAATGCTGCGGTGGTCAATAAGAACTGGCCAGCTGGGGGATGACTGGAGTGCGGTGGTTCGGAATTCTGCTGGTTGTGCATACTAAAAATAGTATCCCAAGGAACCGTTTCTTCTTCTATAGGTATGATACCCGGTTTTTCCTCTCCTGTCTTCGAGAGAAAAATGGTTGGTGTTATGGATAGAGGTCAGCAGAGGAAAGGAAAATGTATGAGTCTCTGAACTTTTAAAGGGGCTGCTGCGAAGACCAAGATGATGAGCTAGAGGACTATTCCTGAATGGCCTTCAGCCGTTGCTGGAGATACCCATTCCGGACGGCACCATACAAATCGAGCGTGCCTTCCTCAACGCCTTGAAATTTTTCCAGCGTGAGCGAACGGAGATTCACCGTTTCGCCGGCGACCATTCCAAGCCGAGCAAAGGTGACAGTCATATCGTGTTGGACTACCCGCGGAGCGTCGGCGATTTCAATAAATGGAAGGACTAACCAGTTAAAAGGGTCAAGAAAGGAATCCCCGATGAATCCAATGCCATCTCGTAAGGTGAAGGGTCCAAGGAGCGGGATCATGAGGAACGGTCCAGGTGGGACACCATAGGTTCCTAAGGTTTGCCCAAGATCCTCTTGTGGAGTTTCTAACTCGAACATAATTCCCGCCGGATCAAACAATCCTCCGACTCCCAGGGTGGTATTGATAAGGAATCTGCTCAGCTCAATGCCAGCACCTTTAAACTTCGCTTGAAAAATGTTGTTCAATAATCTCGGAACAAATCGAATATTTTGAAAGACGTTTGAAAAGCTTTGCTGGACATCGGGAGGAATGAAAAAATTGTAAACTTTGGCAGCCGGCTTCACCACGTATTTGTCCAACCGGTAATTAAATTCAAAAATGGCAGAATTGACAGGTTCAAACGGATCATAGTCCTTGTTTTGGGAA
>JAUIKP010000311.1 GCA_030430725.1 Nitrospiria bacterium | reverse complement strand
CGGTTGCCCTGAAAGCCTATCTCTCCCGTCGTTTTGGATGAAGGGCCTTTATTCGCCTTTGGCTTTTGCACTAAAACACATGAAAGGTCGATCTTCAGGAGGATCTCACAGGGTGCGGAATCGCCTGTGGGGCCACCTTTGTCAACGTCTCCTACCTACAAGTCACCTCCGTGGCAATGACATTGAGCATAAACGTCAGGGATACGCATCTCTAGTTCAATATAGCCTTCGTTCGGATATGGTTAAATCACCATGGGATTCAACCCCTGTGAGGGAAATTCCCCTATCGATCCTGTCGGACTGATTTTCCACCCGCATTTCTCACCACGAATTGGCACCACAAAAACAATTAGGCCATTTGGCGTTGGGTGATTTTGGATGAAGCCAGACGGACCAATGGTGTTGGATTCTCCATCCACCCTTCGGAACCACGTCTGTACCGATTTCGTAAGGATTGACCCAGATGGTTTATTACGGTTCATGATCAAATTGAAAAAATTTCCTTAAGAAATCTTTTTCAAGTTCATCTTCTTGTATTGAAAGCATTTTCCTTGCGAATACTAAAAAAAATCGTTACTATTTCGCATTATTAAAAATTTTTCTCAATTCCCATTCATCCTGCCTTATTTTTATCATGTCGAGGGATGTCACAAGGTCGATTCCATTGCTCATGGAAGGGAGCATCATGATCGAGGGCTTGCCAATGTCCCGGCAAACTCAACATTCTTCTAAAAAATCGGCTTGATAAAACAATCTTTTTTCTCAGGTGCGCATTCGTCATTTCCTTAAGTCATCATTAACCACAGGTCGAATGATGTTGATGTTCATCTTTTGACCGAATCGAGTCCTGCGGTAGGACTCCACAGTATGGCCATATGGTGCGGCGAGCATGATCCGTTTCGTCCAATTTCTGCGCCGAAAACTACCTCCAGTAATGATGGTTGGGGAGTTCAGGTTGCCATCAGATTCAGCTCCGGTAGTCCGACAAACACAACCCTCTGCAAGAACTTTTCCTCGTGCATCGAATCCTCCCGGGCTCCCTGTTATGACTCACTCATTGAATGGACCAATGGAAAAAGCAAATCGATAACATGTCATTCAAATCTCTGACCATGGGGCTTCCCGCTGTAACAGCCGAAATACCCCAGCCGAATCTTCAGAAGGCTCTCATTGTGGGACTGGCATTGGGAATCTTCGTAGCGGACTGCCTGACTCCCCTTGGGATTGGCATGGGCAGTCTGTACATTCTGGTTGTTGTGGCCACTTTCCCCCTCAACCAACCCTTGACCACAAAAATCGCGATAACGGGTGCGATACTTTTAATTTTCCTTGGGTATTGGGGCTCTATTTCAAGGCTAGGACAGGAAACAGCGGTTATAAATCGCTCCCTATCAACCCTTTGCGTCTTAATAACTGGATTTATGACCTTGAAAAATATCTATTCCCGACAAGCACTCCAAACGGTCAAGGAAGATCTCGAAGTCAAATATGGCCTACAAACCACAGAACTGAAAGAGCAAAATCACACAATGGGGATTCTCCTAGAGAATATGCAATTGATCAAAAATGATCTTGAGGACAAGGAGCGTCGGCTACGCGTGTTCGTGGATGCCTTTCCGAGTGGCATGTTGATTGTTGACCATCTCGGAAACGTGGTCTTGGCCAACAAATTAATTGAAACCCTTTTTGGGTATGCACAACATGAACTAATCGGACAATCCATCGATACCCTCGTTCCTAAAAGATTCCAGGAGGCCCATGCCCGACATCGGATGGCATTTCTCGAAAACCCAAGTACCCGGGCCATGGGGGTCGGCCGGGATCTGTTTGCCCGACGCAAAGACGGAAGTGAGTTTCCCGTAGAGATCGGCCTGAACCCCATCAGCACACCAGACGGCTTCATGGTACTCAGTTCAGTCGTGGACATTTCATCCAGAAAACAACACGAAGCCGAACTCAAACGTTTAAATCAACAATTAGCCAACCAGAATCAGGAACTGGAAGCCTTTAACTATGCCGTCTCACACGATTTGCGGACACCCTTGAGAGCTATTCATAATTATGCGGATTTTCTCTTAGAAGACTTGTCCACAAAGGTTTCACCCGAACAAACCGAATACTTGACCGGCATTACCACAGCCGTTTGCGAGGCGGAAGAGCTCGTCTCTGATCTCCTTGAGCTCTCGCGGCTCCATATCAAAGATTCTCCTAAGGTCTGTCACGTCGGGACTATCGTTTCCAAAACGATTTTTCTGTTGAATTTTGATAAAGATGTGGAAATTCATACACCAGCTGAATGGCCTACAGTCCTTGGCCATGAATATCTGCTGAAACAGATTTTCCAGAACCTCCTCGCGAATGGAGTCAAATTCAACCACTCCTCCCCAAAAGTTCTCAACATGAATTGGAGACAAGAACCTCATGGCGTGATCACCTTTTCGGTTGAGGACAATGGCATTGGAATCTCTGAACCCTATCAGGAGAAAATTTTCCAGGTCTTTGAACGATTGCATACGGCCCGGGAATATGAGGGAACCGGCATCGGCTTGGCTATTGTCAAAAATGCGGTGAACAGCCTTGGCGGAGAAATCCGCGTGAAGTCCGAATTGGGAAAAGGCAGCATTTTTTCTTTCACGGTACCGATTGGAGAAAATTATGATGATGCATGAAACCCGGAATCTAACGATTTTAATGGCTGAAGATAATCCCCATGATGTCTTGGCCACCAAACGTGCCTGGGAACAATTTGGCTTTGGAAATCATCTGCATATCGTGTCAGATGGCGAAGAATGTCTGGAATACCTGTTTCACCGGGGGAAATATCTGGAATCAAATATCTTTCCTGACCCTGACCTCATACTTCTTGACCTTAAACTTCCAAAACTGGATGGACATCAGGTTCTCAAAACGATTCGGGCGAACAATCAGTTCCGGTTTTTACCTGTCATCATTCTCACAAATTCAACCCTCGAGACCGACCGGAACAAAGGTTATGAATATGGATGTACCGCGTTCCTCAAAAAACCGGTCGGGTACGCCAACTTTGCCAATCTCTTAAAATCTCTGCGGACCTTCTGGAGTTGGGTGGAACCCTATGCCAAACCCTTAACCGCCTAAACAAACGGGTGCCGGCATGTCTCCAGTCCAGGAATCCGGATTATCAGCTCTCCTCATCGAAGACAATTCCCATGAGCGAATCGCCATCCGCCGCTGTCTGAGGAAGGACGTTCCCACCCTTCTTGAATGTGAAAGTGCGGAAGATGCCATTCGTCATTTGGAGCAATCTCCTTCGGAATTTGATGTCATCATCGCCGATTTCAAACTCCCAGGGATGGATGGCCTCACGCTGTTTCGCACGCTGCGTCAGATGAAATGCATAACTCCGTTTATTCTCTTAACAGGCAATGGGTCCGAACAGATTGCCATTGAAGCCTTTAAAGCCGGAGTGAATGACTATTTGGTCAAAGCGTCCGAAAGCGGCTACTTGGATTTATTGCCGGCGCTAGTGGCCGAAGTCATCCGGAATCATCGCTTAAAAATTCGAACCGAGTTACTGGAATTATCACTCAAAGAAGCCCATGAACGGTTTCACCAATTCATGGAGCACTTTCAGGGGATTTTTTGGCTGACCGACTTTCAAGAACCACGAAGTTTATTGTATGTCAGCCCGACCTATGAAAAAATTTGGGAACGCCCGGCTTTCCAGCTCGCCCGAAACCCGTTGGATTGGCTTGAAGCCCTTCATCCCAAAGATCTGGACCGTATCAGGAATGCCTATCTGATGTTGAATACCACCGGGGGATATAACGAGATTTATCGAATCATTAAAACAGACGGGTCGATTCGGTGGATCCGTGAACGCGGACTGATCAATTACAATCAAGAAGGGCATCCGTATCGGATTTCCCGGCTGGCAGAAGACATTACCGACCGCACCACGATATCAGAAGCCCTTCAGGCCAGTGAGGAACGGTTTGCCCAGTTCATGGCCCATCTTCCGGGTTTGGCCTATATGAAAGACGATCAGCATCGTTTGATGTATTTGAATCCGGAATTTGAACAGGTATTCAATATTGATCCCAAAAACTGGATAGGAAAAACCGTTCACGACCTCTTGCTTCCCGACACGGCGGCAAGGCTCCAACACGATGATGACTGGGTGCTCTCACATGGTCAGTCCTTGGAAAAAATCGAGGATATTCCACTCAATGACGGCCTCCATCAGTACTTAACCTGCAAATTTCCCATTCTCCAACATGACCGTCCACCGATACTGGGAGGTGTTTCGATTGATGTCACAGGCCAATTCAAGGCGGAAACACAACGGGATCAAATTTTTTCTCTTTCCCTGGATCTCATGTGTAGCATCGGCATTGACGGGTATCTTAAAAAAACCAATCCTGCCTTCGAAAAAATTCTTGGCTACACCCAGGAAGAACTGCTATCCCAACCATTAATCTTATTCACTCATCCGGATGATCGCATATCCACCCAGGCAGCCTTCCATCAACTCGCTGAAGAAAAGGATGTGGTGGATTTCCAGAACCGTATCCGGGATATCCGGGGCAATTACCTTTGGCTGGAATGGCGTGCCACTCCACAGCTCCAGGAAAAAATTATCTATGCCGTCGCCCGGGATATCACCCAACGGTATCACGCAACCAAAGCGCTCCGTCAGTATGAACAAATTTTGTCAACCAGCTCCGACTTTCTCTGCTTTTTGGATGAAAAGAATTGTCTG
>JAUIKP010000310.1 GCA_030430725.1 Nitrospiria bacterium | reverse complement strand
ATTCCCTCACCGGCTCACAGGTGTTCTTACGGAATGGGAATCCAATTCGATCCATGCGGGATGCTTTTAAGACTGCATGCCGGGATGCTGGCATTCAAGGATTCCGGTTTCATGATTTCCGCCCTACAGCCATTCACCAATATGAGACGGACAGGTTTCGATCATTTGACCATCATGCGATTTTCCTGACAAAAAACGATGGCCTGCTTTATCCGGTACAATAGCTCCGGAGGCCCAACTGCTCACCAATTTAACACTTGCCCCAAAAGGCTCTCCTCAGACGCTTCCCACTTCAGGGGAAAAACTGGCTTTAAGCTGGTGATTCAATTGGTGCCGGAGACCGGGGTCGAACCGGTACGAGCTGGTAAGCCCGAGGGATTTTAAGTCCCTTGCGTCTGCCTATTCCGCCACTCCGGCATCGCACAGATTGGCGACGAGACTGTACCACTCCTTAAAAACCGGTGCAAGATTTTCAGGCAGAAACAATCGTTCCAGAAAAACCAAAGGCATCCCCAAATCATTCCCTCTTTTTCCTTTTAGTTCGATGCCCGACGTACGGGTCAAAAAAACAAGAGGATGCGAATGTTTCGCATCCTCTTGTTCAAGAGACTCTGTTGGTTCTATGAAAGCCGAAGCCTTAATTGACTCGAACTACCATATGATTCCGGCGATTTTCCTGAAAACAATCTTCACTGTCGTTTTGGCAAAATGGTCGCTCTTTGCCGTAGGAAACAACCTTAATCCGGTCCGGTTGCACACCCAGATTCACTAAATACTCCCGTGCGGCTTCGGCTCGCTTTTGGCCAAGCACTAAATTATAATCCTGTGTCCCCCTTTGGTCGCAGTGCCCCTCAATCGTCAAGACCTTTCCAGGATTCGCTTCTAACCATTGCGCCCCTTCTTCAAGGTACTGGGCGGCACGGCTGGAAATATTCCAACTGTCAAAGGCAAAGTAAATATCCTGCACCTGACCGTGTTGTATCCCCATGGAACCACTAAAATTCGACTCAAATATCGAGCCATTCGTATCGGTTCTCCCAATTCCCACGGAGGCCCTTCCTCGCTGGCTATGGCCATTGGCAATGCTCGAGTCAGGATCAACATATTCCGGAGAAGGACCGCCATGTTCCTTCTTATAGGATTCAGCCCAGGTGGCAGGATTCACTCCTCCTTGAGCAGAGTCATCATTGAAAGCCGAAGCCTTTGACGAATCTTCATAAAGATCCGGACTATTCTTGCCCTTTCCTAAATAGGCATTTGCCCAAGCTTCTGGATCAGGATTTTGACTGGAGGCCATCCCATTTCCAAACCCAGACACAGATCCATGATTAGGGCCAGATCCATCCACACCAGAGTATCGGTGCCCATAGGTTGAGCCACCTTGGCGCAACGTGGGCTCCGCTCCCCGCTTTGTGTCTGGATTCGAATTAGAATCTGCCCCGTTCACCCTGTCTTGTGAATTGGAACCACTTGCATGCTGAGAAGGCTTGACTCCATTGACCAATCCACCATTTTGTCGGCTTTCCTTATCCGATCCGTTGGCCTGACTTATAATTCTATTGGGATCGACAGCATTTCCATCTTCACTTGAAGCCATCCCATCCCCTTCCGAGTTGGCCCCGGTTCGGACCGAATGACTGCTACATCCCGAAGCCATCAGGACCCCCAGCATGACCACAACTATTAAGCTGCTACGATTTGGACAAACCCACATGAGATCCTCCTGGTGCAATGGTGACTGTTTGTATCATGAGGTAAGGGGGAAGATGACTCCTTTATCTCCAATACGAAATGATTTCTGAATAACAGACCACTTACATTTTGTTCATTCTTCGGCAATAGACACGTGCTCCTTATCGGTTGCTTTGCAGAAAAGTTTAGGATGCCCCATAACATGCGGGATAAGGCCCTATTGGTCACCGTGGCAGCACCATTTATTATTGTCCCACCCCAATCCTTGCATAAATGACAACAACTCCCTTCGCTCGTTCTCAGGGAGGGACAATGAGATACATTCCCCGGTCCGGTTGAACCGGGGAATGGGTGCCGGTTCTGAAGGAATGATAGGATGAACGCTGGAATGAGAAATTCAGAATCAGAGCTTTGAGGTTGGAGCTTGTAAAATCTCGGATTGATACCAGGTCCAAAATTTACCGACCCCCTCCGGCACAGAGGTTTGTGGGTCATATCCCAATAGCCTGCGGGTCTTGGAGATATCGGCAAAAGTGTAGGCGATATCGGCATCTAACATAGGTGCGGGAACGAGTTGGGCTTGGCGCCCTGCTAATTGTTCAATGCCTTTGACAAAGTCAACCAGAAGAACCGGTTCGCCTCGTCCAAGATTCAAAATTTCATACCCCATCGGACGATCAACCGCTGCGACCAGGCCACTGACAATATCTTCGACATAGGTCCAATCTCGATGCATGTTTCCATTGTTATAGAGTGGGACTTCACAGCCGGTGAATATGTTATCTAACACTTTATAGGCCATCATATCGGGACGGCCACGCGGGCCATACACGGTAAAAAATCGAAAGACGGTGCAATCCAAACCATACAAGTGGTGATAGGTATACCCTAGCAATTCACTTGCTCGCTTACTCGCCGCATATGGGGCAAGTGGTCTATCACACAAATCCTCAGGAACAAAAGGAATCGTCTTGGTATTGCCATACACAGAAGACGTTGATGCAAACACAAACGTTGGAGAAGCTGAATGTTTGTCCTGTGAACCCATCCGCCCCACACACGCATCCAATAATGCCATCGTTCCCATCACATTGACATCGTAATACAGTTCAGGGTCATCAATGGACACCCGAACTCCCGCCATCGCTGCTAAATGGACGACAGCGTCAAAACGATGATCAGAAAAAAGACGTGCAATCAACTCTCGATCACGAATATCTCCTTTGAGAAACTGAAACGTGCCAGGCCATTTAGCGGTTTTGGCATGTTCGGTTACCTCTCGAAGGTTTTTCTCTTTACGGACAGGAGCATAGTAATCATTGAGATTATCAAGACCGATCACTTGATCTCCACGCCTGACCAATGCTTCCACCGCATGGCTTCCAATAAATCCCGCAGCACCGGTTACCAATATCGTTTTAGCCACTGACACTCCTTTATGTTTCTTAGAGGGTTCATATTTTGGAGGATTCATATTTGTTACATTAGTTTCTCGCTGACTTAGAGAGATTGACTCACATCTCCATTAATTTTCTTCGGCAACTACCCTGTCATGCTTGACGAGGAAGGGCAATCGTAAGTCGATTATCGTTGACCACTGATCATTTGACTTTTCTGAATCAGACTTTCATTAAAATGACGGTTCGCTTAACATTCACTTGAGGGACCTCTGCTCCATTGCTACAATGCGGAATGCCTTACCATATGGTGTGTGGAATCGTAAAAGATCCCGAAACCCTAGAAATTACCGACATAGGAACCGGAAAAGATTTCGAAGCCGAAGTCGTTGTCTACAATTGTGATTGTCATACCTACCAACAAGTCGTCAGTCTTTTTTGTCAGGTGATTCCCGGGATGACCCCGAAAAAAGCCTTTGAATTAGCCTGGCAAATTGATCACCACGGAAGTGCAATCGTCTTTCAAGGTGACATAAAAAATGCTGATGCAATTGGAAAGCAGCTGGCAGCCGGTGGCTTGCGAGTTGAAGTCCGATACTGAATTCTGACACCACAGAACGGAGTCGTCTTACCTCCCGAAATTATTTTTTCTTCACGCGGGCCGGTCTCGCAGAGAGGGTGGATGTTTTTTTTGTTTTGGCGACAGGAGCCGATTGTTTACTTTTTCCAACTTTGTGAGCAGTTTGTAGGGACTTCCTTCCAGATGGTTTTGCCCCCTTGACCTTTCCCATTTTCTTGCTGGACAATTCCGTCTTCTTTTTTGATCCTTGCACTGGATTGAGGGATACTGGGACGGGCATTATGTCTGCAGGGGAGGATCTAGAGATTTTGCCCAGTTTCTTCACGCCCTTCCCCGAGCCTTTCCCCGAAGATCCTGATGGCGTAGGCAAGGGAAAGGAAGGGAGTTTCTTTTTTTTCAAGGCGTCCCCGGAAAAAACACGAACTTGATACAATTCAAATAACGATTCAACCGCCTTTTGATCCCCTTTCCGTGCAAGCGTGAGAAGGCGACGGCGTTGATTCATTTCCTCTTCTTCCGTATGGGAAGTGACTCGCCGTTCCATACTCAACTCCTTTCCTTATCCCGAAATCAGAACCTTTTGACATTCCCCTGCAGGCGGCATTCTACACTAACTCCCATAACATTGGCAATATTCCCTAATGAACATTTCTAGGATTTAGACAATCAATTAATTATAAAAAAATGCACGTGAGATTCCCTCAAACTGGTGGCTGAGAGAAGTACCAACAAAGGCAGGGTTACAAAATTGAACTGAGGCGCACTAACCTTGGTTGTTTCGCAAATGAATTTGGTGATCTTTTTCTCATCGAAAAAGGGGTCCATTTTGCTGAGTTGGTTTCCCATGCAAGGAAAAAGCTTGACATGATTGCCCTTTCTCACCAGAAACCCTTTCACATAGAATCGTTCCCCCACTAAAGACGATACCACTGAAAATATTGCCTTAAAAGTTCCCACCCTGAACAACTATTGCTTGATTGACAGGCCAAGAAAGCCACCGATATAGTGTTTTGACTTTCCCCATTGAATTTCCAAAGAAATTTCCATTTTGTGCTGCTCTATTCATTCTTATCCAA
>JAUIKP010000309.1 GCA_030430725.1 Nitrospiria bacterium | reverse complement strand
TCAAATTGAGAATTGGTCGAAATGATGGTTCGTTCATACGCCGCTATGGCCTCTACAATATTTTGAAGGTTGACGCCCGTGCCAAACACTTTTTGAAATAGATCTTGGTAGCCTTGGATTTTTCGTAACTTTATGACCACATTGTCATGCGTCTCCGCCATTTCCACAGGATTGTGTATCGGGCCCAACGCTTGTTCTTCGAGTGAACTCACCCGTCCATCCCAAAATTGCACAGGGTTGAAAGCTGTGTTAAACACAGTGGGGGAATTTCGTTCGCCTTGTTTACCTCCCACTCCAATGGACACTTGTTTAGGGTCGGCAAACCCAGCGGAAGGAAGGTGGCAAAACGCACAGGATATGGCGTTGTTACTTGAAAGCCGACCGTCAAAGTACAACTGTTTCCCTAACTTGACCTTCGCTTTGTAATTGAGGTTGGTTGCTGGAATGGGAACCATGGTTGGTAATGGGCCAATATCAGGTACACGCACTCCATCGACCTCAATGATCTTGGTATTGAACATGGTTGGAGGAAACACTTGCTGAGCGAATCCTGTTTCAAAAAGAGATAGTAATACCGCGAAAGTTCCCATCATTATGGTAGATGTCGTCGCCGGCTTCATGTATTTCCTCCCTTTTCATTTGGTAGGCAATGATTTAACCCTGAACCTTAAACACCACGCGATCTATGCCGGTATTCCCCGTCTCCGCGTCATAGGCATACACGTGAATCTCATACACACCAGATTTCCCGATTTCTAAATTTCCCGTAAAAGTATTCGGTTTATTGGCATACACCAAAAAGACGAGCCCTATTGGGATGCCATTGTGTTTCACGATTCCCTGTATTTCATAACGGTTGGCATCCCACATACCTCCTGGTGTAATGGGGCACCCACACATCATTACGACATTGGCTGAAATGGAAATGACCCGGGTATCTGAAAGGCGAAAACGCTCAGAAGATTGAGGATAAAGGACGTTCACGGCAAAACCTGGAATCTCCAGGATCACGCCATCCCCATTGATGTTTCGTCCAGGTAGAAGCCAGAGTTGGGTACTCACTTTGATCAGCGCCTGCCTCTGACTAGAAGGAGCTAAGGCTTCAATACTGACGAAAGTGGGTTCCGCGAGGTCAAGGCTTGCTTCAAATTTTGCGGTGGAAGCATCTGAAAGGGAAGTACCTCGTTTCCGAGGTTCTTTCATAACGGTCGCAGGATTACCGGTTCCACCCTCGGTTATTCCTTGCGCCAAAATGGTGCCACTCTCGACCTCACGAATGATGATTTTCGCGCCGCCCATGGATGTGCCGATGAACATGGCATCCTTGGCCAGGGCTCGAACAACAATCGTCGTCTCCGTGGCGTGGGCATTACTAAGAAAAAGAAATAGGCCAACAAACATGACTAGCGTGACGCAACCATGAATGTTCTTGGATGATCCCATTCGAATTCCCTCATTCCTTAAAAACGGAAAGTGCAAAATCCAGGACACACGTCTTTAGTTCATTGGTTGACCATTATCCGGCTTGAGCAGCAGGTTCGGGTCGTACCTTTTCCCATGCATCGATCCCACCAACAAGGTTCATCACGTTTGTGATGCCATGCTTTTCCAAAAGACTCGCGGCCATCGACGAGGGATACCCTGAGGCACAGTGAACGACAATTTGCCGGTCCCGAGTCACCTCGTCGATTCGTTCCTCGAGATTACTGCCTGGAATATTTACACTATGACCAATTGGCTTGTCCTTCCATTCCTGTTCCTTCCGGACATCTCGCACAAGTGGGGGTTCGACGGTTTGTAATTCTTCTGCCAATGTCTGAGCCGTAATCCGAGCCGTGCGTCCTACGAGATCAGGGCGATTCGACAAGGCTTCCATTCCCCCCTTGCAAATACCCCGCGGCTTGATCAAAGCCAATTCGACCTAATCGTGTTGCGGCTTCTGGTTCGCGGCCCGACTCCGCAATAATGACAATACACTTTTGCGGCGAAAAGATGATGCCCGCCCAGGTCGCAAACTTGCCACCCAACCCAATGTTCACACTCCCCACGAGATGTCCTCCGGCGAAATCCGCGGGATCGCGAACATCGGCGATTTGAGCCCCGGAGTCTCGTAATTCGAGCACGTCCTCAAGGGATAAGGGTTTCAGTTCTTCTTCCAGGACCTGGTCAAGTGTGGGCCGTTCTTTTCGATTGAGCATCGCGTCATATCCGAAATACTGTGGGGCCTCAGGTTGGTTCGCCGTCACGAGTTGAATGAATTCGTCTTTCTTCATCGGCTGCAGGGCATAGTTGTACTTTCGTTGTGTCTCCATCGTGGAGAAGGTGTCCGTACTCAAATTTTTCCCACACATCGATCCGGCTCCATGGGCGGGGTATACGAGCGTTTCGTCAGGTAACGGCAGGATTTTGTTCTGTAAGGAATCGTACAACACCCCCCCTAACTTCAGGAACATTTCGTTCCTTTTTTATGGTTGTGATGAAGTGGAGGATTATGAATTATGAGATGCCATCCTTTTGTAAGCCTGGCAAATGCAAAACAGATGCCGAGAGGGAAGCGTCTTGTTAAGCGGTCAGAAAGCTTGTGGAATTTTCAGTATGTAAGACCACGTGCTTTGGCACGAAGATTCGAATACCAACCACATGGAGTATGACGCGGAACACCCCATGATCAAATGGCCTGTTTGTAGAGGAATGCAGCACTATCTATGTCCTTTCAGGTCACCCGTGGTCATCAGCTACGTAGCCAAGCCTACGCCACCAGAAAAGTCCTATCTCCCTTAGACCGGCTCTTCTTTATGGAATTTTTTCAAATGTCCGGTCGTCCCCGCGGTGACGAGATTGAGGTCCTGGTATCATGCTTGCCTACCAGTCCATCAGTGACCAAACTCTTGGCTTATGGCAGTTAGGGGACTCTGGTAGGTATCGACGAAATGCTGATTCGATATATCGAGTGCAACATGTGAGGGAACAAAGGAGGTGACCCCTTTTTAAAAATCCTAAAAGGAGAAAGACAATGAACAGCGTTCCTTTTTATTTCTTAATTGCATCCATGGTTTTAAATTTTATTATCATCGCTTATCAGCTCAATAAAAAACAGTCGGCGATAGTTGTTTCCTTATCCGGCATCTCGATCGTCCTCCAGGCAATGGTAATGCGCTACATAGCCGTTTCTCCGAATTGAATCGGTGAGGCCAGTAGCTTGCCAACCTCGAAAACGACCGTAGCGATGCGCCGTCAGGCTCCCGTGCTTGTGAAGAGCCTCTTGGGTGCGCTTGAGGGGGAGAATGTTGAGCGCACACTACGATGGGGATAATATCATGTCCCATCGTCGCGGATGACGGCAAGCATATCCTCGCTACGTTCGACGAGGAGAGTGTTGAATGATAATTATTTCCATAGGCATATTGACCCACAGTTACGTTGCATATTCGAGGCCTCGGGGCGGTTTAAAAAAGTTCGTCCAGTCCTGTTCTGAGTCATGTCGAAGGAAAGGCCGCAGTCATTTTTGCGTCCCTACTGGGTCAATGGATGAGTTGGCCTCTTGACTGGCCCGCAGGGCTCTCCTCATCATTCTATGGATTGCGTGGATCAGATGGGAAACCTTATTGACCATGAAAACGAAGTAGCCAATCGATAGGAGCTGCCACAAGTTGAGCGCGAATTAACCCATACCGAACCTTCACCCTAATTTATCCGTCGCGCAATGTTTCTGATTGCTACTGCAAAGAAAATCAAGGACACACGGGAAAGCGGGATTTTTAAACATTTCCACTGCCCAGCACACAATCGCGGACGACTTTCAAACCGTCAGCTTCTGTTGAAAATTTGCCTGCACCACATCGGCGCGATATTCACTTTTCAGTCGGTGGGCCAGTGCATCCATCGCCTCAGGTTCGCCATGGACCAACACGACACGCGGCCGTTTCTCGAAGTGATGGTACCAATCCATCAAGCCTTGTTGATCTGCATGTGCGGATAAGCCGCCAATGGTATGCACCTGGGCCTTGACCTGTATGGTCTCGCCCCACAACCGAATATACTTGTCCCCATCCACCAGAGCACGACCCAGGGTACCTCTAGCCTGAAAACCGACGATCATCACGTGAGACTCCTTGCGCCAAATATTGTGTTTAAGGTGATGTTTGATGCGGCCACCTGTACACATACCACTTCCGGCAATGATAATGGCACCCGATTGCCTCCGGTTGATTTTCATCGAATCTTGACTGTGTTGAGACAGATGTAGATTCGGTAAGTCGAAGGGATCGCCGCTCTGTCCAAGGATGTTTTTGGCTTCAACATCGTAGATCTTCGCATACTTGCCATAGACCTCGGTGGCTTCGATGCCCATGGGGCTATCCAGAAACACTTCCCAATCTCCGATACCCCATTCATTAAAGTAGTGCTTGAAGATGTATAAGAGTTCTTGAGTACGTCCGACAGTAAAAGCGGGAATTAAAATATTGCCTTTGCCGCTGTGTGCACTGGAAATGATTTCACCCATCTCCTGCCAGGTTTTGTCCCAGCTCCGGTGCTGACGGTCGCCATATGTGCTCTCCATGATGACCAGGTCTGCGTGCGTCACAACTTCCGGGTCACGTAGTATGGGCGCCCCCCGATGGCCCAGGTCACCGCTGAACACAACGTGACGGGAGTCATGACCTTCCTGCAGTTCGAACTCCGCGATGGCGGAACCCAGGATATGGCCTGCGTCTCGCAACGTCAGTTTGACGCCAGGCAAAATTTCCTCAGTCTTTCCA
>JAUIKP010000308.1 GCA_030430725.1 Nitrospiria bacterium | reverse complement strand
GAGCAACGTGCTGTCGGGGATATGCCGTACCCCATAGGACTCTCTTTCTTCGTGGCTGTGAATGGACTGGAGGTAAGGAAATGGGGGCAGAATTCTTTTTTATCCATTCCCTTGTCCGTAACAAGACTTCTCTGAATGCAAGTAGGAGGATGAAGCTTACGAATAGGGTTGTTGGCTGATTAATGAGTATGTTTATGGATTTTGTGGATGTGGCAAAACAGGCTGTTCGTCATCATGGAGGGATATCCATGGTCCTTCGGCGTCTGTGGCAAGTAATGGCCTTTGAAGGATTTTCCGGGCTGATGAAAAAAATAAGGCACTTATTAGCCAATCGAAAGGCGTTCCTGTCCGGTCAAAAATCGGATGGAACTGCGGGATCAGATATAGCCACCAATTCTGAAGGAGATTTTTGTGCCCTGAGGCCTGTTCTTCTTCCAGGGGCTCTGTTGCTTGGCCATCCATTTGGGGTGCTTGGGATGGGTGAGCATATTCGCTTGTCGGCCTCAGCGTTTTCCGCGGCAGAAATCCCATTCAATATTCGTAATATCTATGGAGAATATGGATTGCATCTTGCCGGGATCCATCAGGATTTCCCCTTCCGAGATAAGGTCGCTCAAAATGGGTTCTATCGGGCGAATGTTTTTCACATTAATGCGGATGAAATGGTGAATGCGCAAATACACCTTGGCAAGGATATTTTTACCGATCGGTACAATATTGGATATTGGGCTTGGGAGCTGAGCGGTTTCCCTCATGCGTGGCGTCCGTCGTTTCAATTAGTAGATGAAATCTGGGCTCCATCACGGTTCATTGAACAGGCGATTGCGGATGCAACCTCTTCACCTGTCATCAGAATGCCACTGGCCGTTGAGTTCCCGGAGCCAAACGGGATGACCAGGAAATCTTTTGGATTGCCTGATGACCGGTTTTTGTTTTTATTCTTTTTTGATTTTACCTCGTATGTCCGACGAAAAAATCCAGAGGGAGCGATCCGCGCATTTTTGCAGGCATTCCCGGATGTGGATGATCCAAGGGTGGGTATTGTGATTAAAATGAATGGCATGGACATTCGTCCTCAGGAATACCAGGCGTTTATTCAATCAATTGATTGTGAGGATCCTCGAATCATCTTGATGGATACGGTGTTGACTGACCGGGAAACCAAGTCTCTGGTGAAGTTGTGCGATTGCTTTTTGTCCCTGCATCGGTCAGAAGGCTTTGGGCGGGGACTGGCGGAAGCCATGTATCTCGGGAAACCGGTGATTGCGACCGGATATTCCGGAAACCTTGATTTTACCAATGCCCACAATTCGTGTCTCGTCGATTATCAACTTATTCCAGTCGGGGAACATGAGTATCCGTTTGCAAAGGGTCAGAAATGGGCTGACCCGGACATTGAGCATGCGGTGTGGTTTATGAAACGAGTCTTCAATGAGCCGCATTATGCGCAAACAATTGGTCGAGAGGCGGCGGACTTTATCAAAACCCACCATAACTCACGGGCGGTGGGTATAAAGTATCGAGGTCGGCTTGCGGCTTTGAACCTACTATAAAGAAATGTGAAGGACGAATCCCTATTCCTTATTATAGGATAAATGGATCGTGATGGGCTCGGTTCCCCGTTGGTTTTATGAAATAACTGTGAAAGATGTGTGACTTAGGGATGACAGAGGAATGAAGCCGGATCTGAGGGAAGTGGAAATGGTCTTTGATTTATTTGTTCCCCCTGTCGGGGGAACCTACCCTGTCCGGAAGTCCCGGAATGTTCGCGATGGCTATGCGAGAGGATGGGGATTACAATGCGGTCAATTGCGTGAGCTGGTGCGGGAAGATGCGTTATATCAAGAGGCATACAGACTGGCTTCTGGCCGGACCGTGGTATCTGAAGATAACCGAATGAACCTTTTTCTGATTCTGAAATATTTTCTTCCCTATATCCCCTTTGGACACATTGTCGAATTTGGGTCGTATAAGGGAGGGAACGCGCTGTTTATGGCCTATGTGGTCGATCAACTGTACCCTGGCCGAAAGGTTTTTGCCCTGGATACCTTTGCAGGAATGCCCGCAACCGAATCCGCTATTGATGCCCACGGAGCAGGAGATTTTCAGGACGTCGATTTGCAGGAATTGCGAGAATTTGCTGATCGCGAGGGTGTGAGAAATGTTGAGTTTATCAAAGGGTTATTCCAGGAAACCGGCCCCTCTGCTGTCAATAAGATTGGAAGCATTGTCTTGGCTCATATCGACTGTGATATTTATTCCGCGGTGGCCTTTTCATATGATCTCGTGAAGCCCTTCATGGTTCCTGGTGGATATGTGGTGTTTGATGATGCGACCACCTCAAGCTGTTTAGGAGCCACCGAAGCGGTTGAAGAATTGGTGATTCGTCGTGACCGCTTGCATAGTGAACAAATTTTCCCGCAGTTTGTTTTTCGATCTCCTGGAGGGTGATAGCCATTATTCCCGCTATGAGTCAATGTACTTATGAAAGAATGTAGCAAGTCGATTGCCCGGCGATTATCCGAGCCAAACTTTATTAACCGGTTTTTCGTCGGTAAGGGGCTGGATATCGGTGGTCATCCCGATCCCTTGGGGTTATATCAGGAATTGTTCTGTCGGATGGAGGGTGTGCGAACCTGGGACCTGGTTGATGGGAACGCCCAGTTCCTTGAGGGTGTGCCGGATGAGACTTTCGACTTTGTGCATAGCAGTCATTGCCTGGAGCATCTGCATGATCCTGTCGTAGGACTTCGGAATTGGTTTAGGGTGTTGCGGCCAGGCGGTCACCTTGTGATTACAGTGCCTGATGAGGATTTATATGAACAGGGCCAGTTTCCGAGCACATTTAATGCTGATCATAAATGGACGTTTACTATTTTCAAGATGCAGTCATGGAGTGAACAGTCTCTGA
The DNA here is from genome assembly GCA_030430725.1 of Nitrospiria bacterium. Classification (GTDB taxonomy): domain Bacteria; phylum Nitrospirota; class Nitrospiria; order Nitrospirales; family UBA8639; genus Nitrospira_E. The sequence goes on along the minus strand of JAUIKP010000308.1, from coordinate 1,876 downwards.
ATGTCCTGGATTTATTGCGTGACCTTGGTTCTGCTGCCGAACCGGTCAAAATTGAACAGCTCATTTCGACCTACCGGTTTAATCTTCCCAGATACGATCAGACGTTGAGTTCGGTTGGGGAATGTGGGATCGAGATTGTCATACGCAAGCGTCCCATTGCGGAAGTGCATGCCGGTGGGCGTTGGTGTCGGTCCTCAGAGCAGCCTCGGGATGAGGTGCGGATTCACCTGAATCAATATCGGGACGATCTTCGAACGCTTAAACATTTCAACCGGGAAAAACCGCCGTTTCACAATGATCAGCCGCTTTGATATCTGGAGTGTTCGATGATTATTCGCGCGAGGGCGCCCCTTCGGCTTGGCCTGGCAGGCGGGGGGACAGACGTGTCGCCATATTGTGATTTGTATGGCGGATGTGTGCTGAATGCCACGATTGATCGATATGCTTATACAGTCCTGGAATTGTTGACGGGCAATAAGGTGCAGTTTTGCTCTGCTGATCGTCAGCATTTTAGTGAATATCAGCTGGGAGAATCCATTCCACGAAATGGATCTGTCGACTTACATCGCGCCGTCTATCTGCACATGGTCGAGCAGTTTAATGGAGGGCGGCCGCTGCCTGTGAAAGTCACCACATACTGCGATGCTCCGGTAGGGTCTGGGCTAGGATCCTCTTCGACCCTGGTCGTATCGATGCTAAAAGCCTTCGCGGAATTGCTGAACCTCCCGCTTGACGACTACGCGCTGGCCCATATGGCCTTTAGGATTGAGCGGGTTGATTGTGGACTGCAGGGGGGGAGACAGGATCAATACGCCGCAACCTTTGGGGGATTTAACTTTATTGAGTTTTACGCGGACAATCGTGTGATCGTCAATCCTTTGCGCATCAAAAACTGGATCATCTGTGAGTTGGAGGCCTCATTAGTGCTTTTTTTTACTGGTGTGTCTCGATCTTCTGCAAAAATCATCAGTGATCAGAGTGCCAATGTTGAGGCTGGCACGGACTTGGCACTTTCTGCCATGCATGCCATGAAGCGTGAGGCCTGTACGATGAAGGAAAGTCTGCTGAAAGGTGATTTCACTGGATTGGTTGAGTCTATGTGTGAAGGATGGGTCAGTAAGAAGCGTTCAGCCAAGAGTGTGTCCAACGCACATATCGATGAAATTTATGAGGCGGCTGTCAAAGCGGGAGCCTTGGCCGGAAAGGTGTCTGGGGCTGGCGGGGGAGGATTTATGATGTTTATTGTCCCACCGGAAAAACGTATGGAGGTCATTTTTGCGTTAAATACTTTCTCCGGGCAAGTCAGTAACTGTCATTTTACCAAATACGGGATGCAAGGTTGGAAGATAGATTAGGTTGAATTTTGCGGAAGATGTCAGTTGCGGTCGACCTCATTCAATGGTTGTTTGAAGTTTGAATAGACCGACTGTGTCGGTGAGCGAACCTAATGACCTACTTAGTCCGAACAATGACAGACAGGGATCGTAGGCTTTTGGGTTGATGCGTATTCACCTGAATTTTTGCGTGAGAAGCTGAGCCGCTGATATTTTACGGCTGTGCCATCCTCCTTTGGCCTGTGTTTGATTCATGACAGGAGTGATTCGTGTGGTTCAAGTAGGAATCAGAAAGGCCATTGTTCTGGCTGGGGGAAGGGGCGAAAGACTTCAGTCTGTCGTTCCTGACCTTCCTAAACCCATGGCGCCTGTTAGAGGCCGGCCATTTTTGGAATATATTCTCGATAGACTTGTCGATGCGAAGCTGAACGAAGTCATTTTATCAGTTGGGTATAAGGCGGAGGTCATTGAAGAGTATTTTGGGCAGGCTTATCGCTCACTTCAAATTAGATATTCCAGGGAAAGCTATCCTTTAGGGACGG
>JAUIKP010000307.1 GCA_030430725.1 Nitrospiria bacterium | reverse complement strand
GCAGAGTCCTGTGCCTTTGCCCCGATCCTCCCCGGCCAGGCGGTTGTGACCAGTGCGCACAGACTGCCCAATCTGTATGTCATTCACTGTCTGGGACCGGTGTACGGGAGGGATGAACCGGCCGAATGTCTTCTTGCCGACTGCTACTCGAATGCCCTACGCCTGGCCGAACAACGGGGCGTGCGGTCCATTGCCTTCCCCGCCATCTCCACAGGTATTTTCGGTTATCCGATTGAACCCGCGGCACGGGTTTCGCTGGCGGCGATTCTCAAAAAGGTGCCACGGTTGTCCTCCGTCACGCACATCCGCTTCGTGTTGTTCGACGAGGACAGTCAACAGCGTTTTGAATGCATCCTTGAAGAACTTTCCTCCTCCTCCGCTGAGAAGTCATCCGGAACGAAGAGAGCCCCGTGTGATTCTCCTGCCGGTAGCGGAAAACACCTCGACCATTTCACCTCTCCAACATTTCCGGGTATTTCAACGACGCCTTCTATACAGGATGAAAGAGACAATGGTCTTGCGCTCTTCACCGATTTGTACGAACTGACGATGCTGCATGCCTATTACGAGGAGGGTATGATGGCTGACGCCGTCTTTACTCTCTTCGTTCGACGTCTACCCGTCCGGCGGAATTTCCTACTGGCTTGTGGAGTGGATACCGTCCTTGATTATCTGGAAACGATTCGTTTCAGCGAGGAAGATCTGGCCTATCTGGACTCGTTAAAGCAGTTTTCCGGCAGGTTCCTCAACTGGCTACGTGATTTTCGTTTTACCGGAGAGGTGTTTGCCGTTCCCGAAGGGACTCCCGTTTTTGCGAACGAACCGATCCTCGAGATTGTGGCACCGTTGCCGCAGGCACAGATTGTGGAAACCTTCATCATGAACCAGATTCATGTCCAGACTGTGCTGGCTTCCAAGGCGCAGCGTGTCGTGGCGGCGGCGGAAGGACGCCCTGTGATCGACTTCGGTCCACGCCGGATGCATGGGATCGACGCCGCGCTCAAGGCGGCTCGTGCGTTCTGGATCGGTGGGGTTGCCGCGACCTCGAATGTCCTCGCGGGCAAACTGTATGGTGTGCCGGTCGCCGGAACCATGGCGCATAGCTATATTCAGTCGCATGAAAACGAAGCCGCAGCGTTTCGGGTATTTACTCAACTGTATCCTGAGACCGTGTTGCTTGTTGACACCTACGATACGTTGGCAGGCGTCCGGAAGGTGATCGATCTGGCGAGAGTCCTGGGTCCTGACTTTAAGGTTAAGGCGGTGCGTCTTGATTCCGGTGATTTACTGGATCTTTCCCGGAAGGCGCGCCGGCTGCTGGATGATGCGGGCTTGCGGAATGTCGAGATCTTTGCCAGTGGCGGTCTTGACGAAGATGCCATTGCGGCATTGGTATCAACGAGAGCGCCGATCAATGGCTTTGGCGTCGGTACCAGTATGGGGGTTTCGAGCGATGCGCCGGATCTGGATATCGCCTACAAGCTTTCCGAATATGCCGGAAAGGGCCGACTCAAACTTTCGACCGGCAAACCGATCCTTCCCGGCCGCAAGCAGGTGTTCCGCATTCTGGAGGAGGGACAGGACGTGCGTGATGTGATCGCCTGTGCCGATGAAGTTCCGGTTGGACGACCTCTTTTGGTTCCGATGATGCGAAACGGCAAACGACTTCCCGAGCGAAGGGTCGACCTCACCACAGCACGACAATATGCGCAGGAACAAATTTCCCGTTTACCTGAACGGGTGCGGGCGATTATCCCTGCCGATTCCCCTTATCCGGTCGAAGTGAGTAGAACACTGGTCCACCTTCAGCAAAAAATCATCAAAGATCTTACCAATAAACGAAAAGGCTCCACCTGATCCGATAGCTATACCAAATGACAGCAATCAGCCATTCCCTAAAATCCGGCGATGCCCTACTCATCGTCGATGTTCAAAAAGACTTTTGCCCCGGCGGGGCGCTTGCCGTTGAGGGCGGTCATGGGATCGTGCCCGTCATCAACCGGTGGATTGCGGCTGCGAAAGACAAGGGTGCGCCGGTCTATGCCTCACGGGATTGGCACCCGATCGGCCACATGAGTTTCAAGGCACAAGGCGGCCCATGGCCCCCTCATTGTATTCAGGGCAGCGATGGCGCACGATTTCATCCGGATCTTGCGTTGCCGGACTCAACCATTCTCGTGACGAAAGGTGTCCGGTTTGATCAGGATCAGAATTCCGCGTTCGACCAGACCGGTCTGGCTGTTCAGCTAAAAAAAGATGGCATCCGCCGATTGTGGGTCGCCGGGCTTGCTGAGGAGGTATGCGTCCTGGCGACGGTGCTGGACGCACGCCGGGAAGGGTTTGAAGTTGTGCTCATCCAAAACGGCACCTGCCCCATCACATCCGAAGGTGGTGAGAAAGCCAGGTGTCAGATGCAAGAAGCCAGCGCTCAGTTCGTTGTTTAAGGGCAAATGTTCGCGTCAGCGGTCGCCGAATGGCGACCGGGAATCGATCGGCTTTCGACGGATTACTCAAGCGTGGCCTCAGTTATGGGTAAAATGCTGAGTATGGCGAATCTCACCCACCCAGACGAACCCGCGTGCAGCAGGACCGTTTTTTTAAAGCCTTTTTTCCGTGAACCTTTCTACCGGCTGTGCTGAAGAAACCTATCGATATCTTTTGATCCGTTCCGCATAATCTTCAGAGGATGCTGGATTGAGTTCCCATCGGTGGGTATCCCGGTCATACACTTTGTCTCCTTCAAGTTCTTCAGAATCATCAAAAATGAGACCGGCCGCTTCCCCCAACTCATCCACGGTATCTTGATCCGGAGTAGGATTGGAACCTCCTACAGTTTCATCGCCGTAACTCCCCGCGTCCATCGTTACGTCACGATCTCCACTGGAAAGTCTGGTGTTTTTGTTTCGGCTGTCTCCGAGAGTAAGGACCACCTCTGATCCATGCTGAAACCCTGTGTCAGGAAATTCCTCTGGGATGTCCCCATCAGCAGGATGTTGCTCTTCAATATATCGCCGTATCATCGTATCGGCATCCCGTGATGAATGTGTTTTTTTTTCGGCCATGAATCCTCCTCTTCGATAAAGAAAAGTTTACGGTTTAGAACCAAAATGTATCCCATCGTTCAAGGGTATGAAACTGGAGAAAACCCTGGGAAGTGTTCAGCCGGGGACGACTGTTAGGAGTGGTATGGATAGCAGGAAGTTAGGCTCGGCAGAGAAATGGTTGGAAGGGGGCATAAACGAAATTTCACTTCCAATAGACATTTGCCAGATTTTTTCATCGGACCGATTGTTTGGCGACCATCCAAGCTACTGTATTCACAGTAATGTTTTGGAGAAATATCTCAACCTTTGGAGACCGCTGACTAATATCGTAAAGCTTTTCAGTCCTGAGCGCCGTCTTCATTTGTTGGATCACATCCGGGTTTATCGAGCTGTCCAAAAATCAGGGACCACTTCTCCGGTTCGTGGTGCATTGCCATGCCACCAATCCGGCTCTTTCGGTTCACGAGAAGGGTCCATTCCCCACGAATTAACCTCAAACGAGGTAGCACATAAGCCTCTGGAATTATTCAAATAATGATGATCGGGGTGCCCAATTGGACGGCTTCAAACACATATTGAAGATCGTCAGCATGCAGTTGAATGCAGCCGTGTGTGACATCCTGGCCTAGTAAGTTTGAGTACAAGGCCCCATGAATGAAATATCCATTGCCAAAGCCCAAGGCATATTGGCCGAGCACTCCCGGCTGTAATCGATCAGCCATCTTTCCGGGGACGGGATTGCCTTGTTCGATGAAGGCCCAATCGGGACGAATCCACACCGGTTTTTCTAACTTGCTTTGAACGCTGAATGTCCCCTTGGGGGTTTCGAATGTCCATGTTCTTTCAGGATTCCTGGGATCCACCAAGGTGTTTCCGCTGCCGGTTGAGGCAATGGCCTCATGCAGAATCCGATCGCCCTCTTTCACGAAAAGCCGATGTCGGGAAATATCCACAAGAACGGATATTTTTGCCTGCGTGGGCGCGGGCTTTTGATTCGGTGAGCGATTGGAGGCCGTTTGGGGTGGTTGGGAAGGCAAGGAATCAATTTCTTGAAAAAGGGTCTGGGGCATGTGTGCGGACGTATCGTCCAGAGTACCATCTGGAGAAAGACTATTAGAAACCTGGAGAAAGGGTATGGATAACGGGATCGATTGAGCGGTATTCAGGAAAGGTGAAGCGAGGACAACGAGCAAGGGAAGCATCAAGACTCCCCAAGCTACCGTCGCCCAGAAAACTATGGAACCGGTGGTTCGAATAGTTTCAAAAGTCTTCCAGGGAAACTGAAGATCTCGGTTGTTGGGAGCCATGATGGGACATCACCACCAGAGACCGGATTGACCCTAACAGCCGCCAAGCTATCGTAAATCTTCGTTAACCATGCTGATGGCCTGCTCAATGTGCTTATACACGGTTGAAGCTTTTTCCGTGGCTTGGTGGGCCTGAGTTTGAGCCATTTCGTATTTCTGTTCATCAAAATGAGTTTGACCGGTTCGAAGAAGGTTTCGGGCCGAATCCAGGTCCCGCTCCAAAGCAAATAATGCCAGGTCCGATTCCTTGCCCATGGGAGCTCGACGAAGGAGTTGTTCAGCTTTTCCAATGGCAAAGTTCGCCTGATCCAATTCTTCTTGGGCAGGTTGGCGTGAGGGATCCGGTGTGGTGACCGGCAGAGAACCATTCCCCTGCTCGCCCATGCTTGATGGCGTCTGCGCATCTTTTGGCGTAATTGCTGATGTCACAGGTGCAGGCTTTTCCTGGGTAGTCGGTGAG
>JAUIKP010000306.1 GCA_030430725.1 Nitrospiria bacterium | reverse complement strand
CCCGTCGGGACATGTTTCAGATAGCTCGGGGCCGGGTTGCGATGGAGCGGGACGCCAATGGGCTTCGTGGCCTCAAGAATCACCGATTGCCCAACCACAAAATCCTGGGCGAAGGTGATGGTCCAGCCGCACATGGTGACCCAGAAGACAAAGCCGAAGGTAGAGATAAGTTTATGCATGTCCTTTACTTAACAAAACTTGAGACAGAATACCAAGCGGGCCCCGGGGTGGCTGTTAGGCGGGAATAGGCCGTGTGTGTTTCCGTAGTGGTCCTGGCGTCCCCGCTTCATCACACCCGGCCGCCTTGATTGCCTGCCGAAACGAGGTCGATGCTTCAGGGCGACCGCTGCCGGGGTGGGAAAGGGCCCATCGTCTGCTTCGAGTATGCGATAATGAATACAACATCCGGATCTTCACCCCACGCATGTTTTTGAGGAGTCACCCTGATGAGTCATTCTTCCACGAATCTCGACATCGCCAACCGCATCCCCTTGCAACCCATCGCCGAAGTGGCCTGGGAAAAACTTCACCTGGATGCAAGTCAAATCGAATTGTATGGGCGGTATAAGGCCAAAATTCCCTTAGCGTCCCTCCCGCCATTTCCGAACCAGCCGGAGAGTAAGCTTATTTTGGTGACCGCCATGAGTCCGACGATGGCTGGAGAAGGAAAGACGACGACGCTGATCGGTCTGGTGGATGGATTGAACAAGATCGGGAAACGGGCTGTTGCGGCGGTTCGAGAGCCGAGCCTGGGGCCCTGTTTCGGGATGAAGGGCGGTGGATGTGGGGGAGGGTATGCCCAGGTTGTCCCTATGACCGACATCAATTTACATTTTACGGGGGACTTTCATGCCATCACTTCCGCGCACAATATGTTGGCCGCTCTGGTAGACAATCATTTGTATTGGGGGCACAAACCTCACATTGATCCCCGTCGGGTCACCTGGGGTCGAGTGATGGACGTGAATGATCGGTCCTTGCGATCCGTGGTCACGGGACTTGGGGGGAAATCCAACGGGTTTACCCGAGAAGGACGGTTTGACATCACCGCCGCCTCGGAGGTCATGGCGATTCTGTGTCTGGCGACGGACCTCCAGGATCTTCAGCAACGACTTGGTCATATCAAAGTCGGGAGAACGGTCAACAAGGAAATGGTCTTTGCGAAAGATATCCAGGCGGAAGGAGCCATGACCGTCTTGCTCAAGGAGGCTCTCAATCCCAATCTTGTGCAGACCTTGGAAAAGAATCCGGCCCTGGTTCATGGTGGACCGTTCGGGAACATCGCCCATGGGTGTAGTTCCGTCGTGGCCACCAAGGCCGCGCTGACTCTCGCGGATTATGTCGTCACGGAAGGAGGGTTTGGCGCCGATCTCGGGGCCGAGAAGTTTTTTAACATTAAATGCCGACGATCCGGTCTTACGCCGGCATGTGCCGTGGTGGTCGGGACGATTAAGGCGTTAAAACTTCATGGTGGAGCCAAGGAAAAGGAACTTGAGCAAGAAGATCTGGACGCACTCCGTCAAGGGTTGCCGAATTTATTGCGCCATTTGGAGAATGTGAAAAAATTCGGCGTCCCCGCGGTTGTGGCTATCAATCAATTTACGAGTGATACGAAGCGGGAGTTGGAACTGGTGGAGCAGGCGTGTGCGAATCATGGGGTCAAAATGGCTCTGGCGAATCATTGGGCAGAGGGCGGCGCTGGTGCGCTGGGCCTGGCCGAAACCGTTCGTGATGTCGTCGAAAAAGAACCCGCCGACTTTCGCGTGCTGTATCCCGATGCGATGCCGTTGGCAGAAAAAGTGCGTATTATCGCGAGAGAGATTTATCGGGCCGATGATGTAGAGATTCCGCCGGCTGTTCATGCGCGTTTTGCTGAACTCGAAACAAACGGGTTCGGGCATTTCCCCATTTGTATGGCGAAGACGCAATACAGTTTTTCCACCGACCCTGCCAACAAGGGAGCTCCGACCGGATTTACGGTTCCGGTGCGAGAGGTTCGCCTCGCGATGGGCGCAGGATTTGTGGTGATCATTACCGGGGACATGATGACGATGCCCGGTCTTCCGCGTGTCCCGGCGGCTCAATCGATCGGCATCGACGCCACAGGGAATATTGTGGGGTTGTTTTAAAATGGCGCCGGTGAACGTGACTGGCTGTAGGAGCTGTACCGGCCGGTGGGGAATCAGTTTCCCATCTGGGCGAGCAGAGAGGCCCGCTCTTCGTCGCTGACGCAATTGTCGATCCACGGATAGAGGATTTTTTCCTCCTTTACATTGTGAGCCGTTAAAATCCGGAGCAAGCCTTCTTCCGCCTCTTCAGTGGTAAGGTCGCCTTCTGCGACGTTTGCCTGAATTTGTTCCAGAAAGCCCTTGATCTGCCGATGCTCATTTCGCATCACTCCGGTCGGTCCATGGTCTCTGGCCATTTCCGCTTGAGCCTCGAAGACCGGAAAAAGAATTTCCTCTTCCCATCTGATATGTCGATGAAGCCCGGTTTTAAATTCTTGAAATAGTAACCGGGCTGTTTGAGCATCCTGCTTCTTGATTGTGTGAAATCGGTTGAATATCTCATCCAGGCGGTCATGATCCTGTTCCATAAACTCCGCGATCGTGGTGGTGGGCATAGGTCCTCCGCTTAGGTGGGGTGGGTGTCCCTGGTGTTCTTGAATAATCCTGACTTGATCCGCACGGAAAGGTCAAGAGAATCCATGGATTCCATCGGTAGGACTGCCTCCCGCAATCGCCTTGTGCTACATTGACAAGATGCTGGCGACGAGTACCTTTTCCCTCAAATCCGATTACACTCCGAAAGGTGATCAAGGCCACGCGATTGCCGCGTTGACTGATGGCTTAAAGCAAGGGCTTAAACATCAAGTGTTATTGGGGGTCACCGGTTCGGGGAAGACATTCACTATGGCCAATGTGATCGTCAACGTCCAAAAGCCTACACTGGTTGTGGTTCACAATAAGACGTTGGCGGCTCAGTTGTATCAAGAATTTAAATCATTTTTTCCCGACAATGCGGTGGAATATTTTGTGAGCTATTACGACTACTACCAGCCGGAAGCCTATATTCCGACCACGGACACCTACATCGCCAAAGATTCTGCCATCAACGACACCATTGACCAGATGCGCCATGCGGCCACGACGGCGCTCCTGCAACGGAACGACATCATTATCGTGGCGTCCGTCTCATGTATTTATGGCCTCGGATCGCCCGAAGTCTATCACGACATGTTGTTGTATCTGGAGCCGGGCATGGAGATTCGCCGGGAGCGCATTCTGGCCAAGCTGGTGGACATTCAATATTCCCGGAATGACGTGGAGTTGCAACGTGGCATGTTCCGGGCGCGCGGAGATGTTATTGAAATCTATCCCGCTTCGTCCGATTCGAATACGGTCCGGGTGGAATTGTTCGGCGACGAAGTGGAAGCCCTGTATGAAATCGATCCGGTGACCGGGCATTCATTGCGGAAGCTGCCGAAAATTGCGATCTATCCCAAGAGCCACTATGTGATTGCGCCCGATCGCTATGAACAGGCGATTTCCGGCATTGAAATCGAGCTGGAAGAACGCATTGCCTATTTTCGCCGGACCCATCAATTGCTTGAAGCGCAACGGATTGAACAACGGACGAGATTTGATCTGGAGATGATCGGAACGATGGGGTATTGCCACGGGATTGAGAACTATTCCCGTCACCTGAGCGGACGGGCGCCGGGCGAGCCGCCGCCGACCCTGTTGGATTATTTCCCCCAAGACTTTTTGCTGATTGTGGACGAATCGCATGCCACCGTTCCGCAGTTTGGCGGGATGTACGAGGGAGACCGTTCACGCAAAAACACCTTGGTGGAGTATGGGTTTCGCTTGCCCTCGGCGATGGATAACCGGCCCCTAAAATTTCCCGAATTTGAGAGGTGTATGAATCAGGTGGTGTACGTTTCCGCGACTCCGGGACCGTATGAACTGAAGTATGCCGGCAAGGCGTTGGTTGAACAAATCATTCGACCCACCGGTCTGATTGATCCGGTGATGGACGTGAAGCCTGCGAAAGGCCAGGTCGAACAGTTGCTCGGGGAAATCCGGCTGCGAGTGGGGAAGGGACAGCGGGTATTGGTGACGACGCTCACCAAGCGCATGGCGGAAGATCTAACCGAATATTATCACGACCAGGGGTTAAAGGTGCGCTATCTGCATTCGGATATTAAAACGCTTGAGCGGGCGGACATCATCCGGGACCTGCGTAAAGGTGTGTTTGATGTGCTGGTCGGCATTAATCTATTGCGTGAAGGGTTGGACTTGCCGGAAGTCAGTTTAGTCGCGGTGCTGGATGCGGACAAGGAAGGTTTCCTCCGGGGCTATCGTGCGTTAGTACAGACAGCCGGGCGCGCGGCCCGTCATCGCGAAGGCACGGTCATTTTGTATGGGGATGTGGTTACAGATTCGATGCGGAGGGCCTTGGACGAAACCGGCCGCAGACGAACCATTCAATTGGCCTACAACGCCGAGCATGGGATCACGCCGGAGACGATCAAGAAACGCATACACGATCTGGAATACCAATTGGCGGAAGCCGATTATGTGGATGTGTCACTGGCGGCAGAGGCGGTTGCGGCGTATGGGGGCGAAAAGGATTTAGAACAGAATATTGCCGCACTGGAGAAAGATATGAGGGCGGCAGCGAAGGCCTTGGAATTTGAACGAGCCGCCCAGTTGCGGGATACCCTTCGTGTTCTCCGCCAAAAGCAGATCCAGGTCGGTATTTAATCCGGGACTACCCCTTTCTTTCATTTTCTCTTATTCACATCC
>JAUIKP010000305.1 GCA_030430725.1 Nitrospiria bacterium | reverse complement strand
CGTGTTCTCCTAAATCAAACAACGCAGGACAGACCAGATTGCCGACATTTTCAATAAGCACCAGTGAATTTGATGGAGGGCGCAGCGTTTCCAGGCCTCGTGCCAGCATGTCGGCTTCTAAATGGCACCCGGCCCCCGTATTAATTTGTACGACCGGACACCCCGTCTTTCGTATACGCTCGGCATCAAATACGGTTTCCTGATCCCCCTCGATCACCGAAATGGGTATGGCATCTTTCAAATCATGAATCGTGCGTTCGAGTAGCGTCGTTTTACCTGAACCCGGCGAACTCACGAGGTTGAGGGCCACAATATTTCTGCCGAGAAACCATCCACGATTTCGTTCAGCCAGGCGATCATTTTTCGCTAAAATGGCTTGTTCCAGGTGAACAGTGGTTTCGTGTTCGTGTGGATGGTCATGGTGAGTATCAAGTTCATGCTCGTGATGGTGGTGCCCATGATCATGAGCATCATGGGAATGAGAGTGATCGGCATGAGAATGGATGGTTTTATCGGTATGCCCGGTTTGCAAATTCGTGACTGTTGGATTGGCTGTATCAGAGCACCCGCAAGTCGTACACATCAGGCTGTCACCATGTGTTTCACAAGCAGTTCCTCTCCCGTGAGCCGCGTGATGTCGACGGAACCACACGGACATCGGCCATAGAGTTGCTCGAGTTCAAAATGCGTTCCACAAGTTCGGCATTCAGCTGTTCCCGGAATTTCAAGGATCTCCAAGTCAGCACCTTCCGCCACGGTTCCTTGACTGACAATGTCGAAACAAAACCGGATGGCTTCGGGCAATATTGCACTGAGTTTTCCGATGGCGATCGTCACGCGCCTCACCGGCTCTCCACCGGCCTTTTCTGTGACAATGGCCACAATATTTCGAGTGATCCCTATTTCGTGCATGCGAACCTGTCCACAGCAATGGATTTTCCACTGGGGGTGACGTCAAAAAGAGCCGTTAAGGGTTCATGCCACAGACGCTCGGTGAGATCGGCTTTCAGCTTTTCGAGATTGAGAGAGTCTGAAGGCGTTTCCTGATCCGACCCCACCCGCTCCACGAGTTCGAAAAATTGTGCAGGGACAAATCCCTTCCTGAGTTCCACGTCTACCGTTCGATCGTGATGGGTTACCCACCAACGGAATTGCATGTGCTGATTGCATACAGCAGGTTGGTGGGGATCAAGTAAGTGAAACCGCTTTCGACTCACACACCGTGTCACAAACTCGATGGCATCCCGGACACCAGGACCCGGATGGGCGCTGACAATGAATAAACCCTTTCGATCCCATAATTGCTCATGAGACAGAGCCCATCCCGCCGCCTGCATGGCACGATACCCGACGCTGGCTCCCCACACCCCGTTGCCCCGATGAAACGCAAGAAGTCCCGCATAGGTCAACCGATGGAGTTGCCCGTCCTCAAGGATAACCAGTATTTCAGAAGTCAATAATTTCATGACTATGCTTCTCTAGCAGATTCGCGGCAATTGATCGCCCACCAGCGTATCCACGATTCGTGTTCCTCCGAAGGTGGTGGCAAGCATCACGGTTCCTGCCGGTGAGGCTTTGACTCTCCCGATGATGGCGCTGTCTTTGCCTAGGGGATGATCCCGCATTGCCTCAACAAGTTCGTGAGCGTTCTCAGAAGGGACCACCGCCACAATTTTTCCCTCATTGGCCAGGTACAGGGGATCGAGTCCAAGAATTTCACAGGCCCCTCGAACGGATTCTCGAATAGGCACATGGGGTTCATTGATCTGAATCGACACATTCGAGGCCGAGGCGAATTCATTGAGGACGGTGGCCAATCCGCCGCGCGTGGCATCCCGCAAACAATGGATCTGGGAACAGACATCCAGCATATGGGACACCAGATCGTGGACTGGCTGAGTGTCGCTCTGAACATCGGCTTCCAGGGCCAATTCGTTTCGAGCCAGAAGAATGGCCACGCCGTGGTCACCGATAAAACCGTTCGTAATGATGGCATCTCCCGACTGAGCCTTGGTTGCCGCTATGGCAACCCCTTCTCGAATCACACCGATACCCGCCGTATTAATGAAGACCTTATCCGCGGAGCCTTTTTCAACAACCTTGGTATCTCCCGTAACAATAGAGACCCCTGCCCGATCAGCGGCCTGTTTCATGGCCGAGGCAATGAGGGCGAGGGTTTCCAAGGGAAAACCCTCTTCAATCACCAGCCCGCATGACAAAAATAGCGGGCGTGCCCCGCTGACCGCGAGGTCATTGACCGTCCCATTCACGGCCAACTCGCCAATGTTGCCTCCCGGGAAAACCAACGGATCCACCACATAGCTATCCGTCGTAAATGCCAGCCGGTCACCATATTGGAGCAATTGCCCCAACGGAATCGTGGCCTGATCTTCTAATGTGTCAAGGATGGGATTATTAAAGGTTGGGACCAACAGCTTTTGGATGAGATCTCGCATGGCTTTGCCGCCACTTCCATGAGCCAGGGTAATCCGTTGATCGTTAGTGGTTGAGTTCAGCATAGGCTTGGCCCTGACGAAAGCCGGTTGAGAGGAAGTAAGCGATTTAGAATTCGTCATATTCAACCGATTCTTTACATTTTTTCTCAAGACTTACACCAAGCTTCTTGCCGGATGCAGGTCTTCTTCAGGAATCCAGCCGTAGTTGTAGTAGGCCGCGCAGGCGCCTTCGGTCGAAACCATCAACGCTCCCAAGGGATTTTGAGGGGTGCAGGCCGTGCCAAATACCTTACACTGACTCGGCTTAATCACCCCCTTCAACACTTCTCCGCATTGGCAGGACGTGGGATCGGCAATTTTCAGATTGGGAAGAGGAAATTTTCGTTCAGCGTCGAACGCAGAAAATTCCTCACGGACTCGGACCCCTGAGTGATCGATGGATCCCAACCCCCGCCATTCAAAAAATTCCCGGAGTTCAAATACGGTTTGAATGGCCTGTAACGCTTGCGTGTTCCCATCAGGAGGAACAATCCGGGTATATTGATTTTCGACTTCACAGCGTCCCTCCGCCAATTGCTTAAGAACCATCCACACGGACTGCAAAATGTCCAGTGGTTCAAAACCGGCGATGGTGATGGGCTTTCGATAATACCGGGCAATGAAGGAGTAAGGCTCGGTTCCAATCACCATGCTCACATGGCCCGGGCCTAAAAACCCGTCCAGCTGAAGATCAGGAGAATCCAGGATGGCCTTGATCGTGGGAATGATCGTGATGTGATTACAGAAAATCGAGAAATTGTTGATCCCTTCTTGCTTTGCCTGGAGAAGGGTCAACGCCGTGCTTGGCATGGTGGTCTCAAAACCAAGCCCGAAAAACACCACTTCTTTGTCAGGGTTCATTCGCGCGAGATTCAAGGCGTCCAATGGTGAATAGACCATGCGCACATCGGCTCCCTCGGCTTTGGCCTGGAGAAGATTTTTCTTGGAGCCGGTCACCCGCATGGCATCCCCGAACGTGGTCATCATCACCCCGTCTCGCTCAGCCAGGGCGATACAATCATCCACGCGACCACGGGGAAGGACACAAACCGGACAGCCAGGGCCATGAATAAATTCCACTTCTTTCGGAAGCATTTTATTGAGGCCATAGCGAAAAATCGTGTGTGTATGCCCACCGCAGACCTCCATGATCCAGATGGGCCGATCGCGGCAGACGGGTATCCGTTTTACCAGTCCCTCAATTTCCTGGAGAAGGATTTGGGCCTTTTGGGGATCCCGAAATTCATCGACAAATTTCATGGGGTGTCCTTTTTCGTGGCCGACGCGCCGCGATGATCAGCAAGAAGGGTGTGCACGAGATCCCAAAGAATGTGATAGATCAGAACATGGCACTCTTGAATCCGGTGAATACTTTCAGTCGGCACAATCAGACAATGATCAATGGACAAAGATGTGCCCATGGCCCCGCCGGCTCCCCCCGTCAGGCCAATGGTAGTCAATCCCATCTCCTTGGCCTTCACAAAAGTCCGCATAATATTTTCGGAGTGACCACTGGTTGACACTCCGATCACCCCATCCCCGGCCTTTCCCTGAGCGATCAACTGGCGCACAAAAATGTGATCAAACCCCACATCATTTCCCACAGCGGTCATCATGGCCTGATCTGCCGCAAGATTGACGGCGGGAAGCGCAGGGCGCCCGGTGGTGACAGGATGCAAAAATTCCACGGCAATATGGGCCGCATCACAGCTCGATCCGCCATTGCCCATGGTAAACAGTCGCCCGTCTCGTTGATAAATATCCGCTACGGCCATGGCAACGGCCACGACTTTTTCGCCCTGTGCGTCGAAAAAGGTTTGGATGACCTGCCGGCTGTCTTGTGATTTCATTCGCACCGACTCGAGCAATCCGGATTGTACGTGTGCCGAATCCTTGGAAGCCGGCTGTAGAAAGGGATATAGGGAGGCTAATGTTTTTTGATTAGACACGCGGCCATCCTTTAGGAGGTATTCGACTGACGCATCGCCTGGATTTCTGTTTGCACTTCTCCCATTTCAGTCAGCAACTCTAGTGTCCGCTTCGCTTCCTTTTCGTCAATCCGACTCATGGCAAATCCCACGTGAATCAGCACCCAATCCCCGACACATGACACAGGGGAATGCTCCTCATCGACAATGCAGGCAATATTCACTTCCCGTCGAACACCCCCCACGTTCACGATCGCGAGCTTATGTTCCACATTGCTGATTTCTACAATTTGGCCGGGTATGCCTAAACACATGTGGATCGAACCTCATTGGTCTCTTGCAAGGAACGAGCGGCGGCAATCGCGGCCTGTCCAAGGGCAATGCCACCATCGTT
>JAUIKP010000304.1 GCA_030430725.1 Nitrospiria bacterium | reverse complement strand
TTCCATCCAAGCCCAACTGGTTTTGACCTTCCCGGAAGGAACGGGCCGATCCTTTTTCACTGGATGGAGACGGTCATAAGGCGCATCGAGGACTTCGTTTATCACATAATTGCTTGAGGCAATTAAACAGGTAGCAGTGATAGCGATGAGCAAAGGGGCAATACTTTTCCAGGCGAAGAGTTCCAATTCATAAAACATGGCCAGCACGATGCCCAGAATCATAAAGACATTTTTAAACCAGTGGTCGATCCTTGCAATCTGGACATAAGGCCAGATTACCCGAAAAAAATTAGATGGCTGAGTGAATAACATTACAAAGACCTCTAAAATTGGTAATCGGACAATACTTTGTATTTGCACTCCGGTTAAACCCACGAGACGTACTGCGGGAAAATATGACATAAGGCATTCCGGCAGCTTTGGCGCCACACCCATCAACGTCATGTCGATCACCGACATACAACACCTGCTCTGGATCAAGATTCCAGAGTCGACAAGCATAGAGAAATCCTTTGGGGTTAGGCTTCAGCGCATTAATCTCCGGATCCGTTCCGCATAATTCCACCGTTAACGGAACATGAATCCCTAACCCCTCCAATTTTTCTCTAACAGGGTAATCAGAAAAGACTCCCGTACGAAGGCCCCGTTCGGCTGCTAATTGAAAAAATTCCTCCATACCACGACGCCGACAGATCCTGAGATATTTCAAAGGGCGACGGTACATCCATTCCCTTACAACCATTTCAACCTCTCTAGAGGTCACACAGACTCGTTCGGCAACGAGAGAATATTGCAAACACACCAAGGGAACACACGGATCTTTCATGGCCCGCAAGGCTTCACGTCCTTCTCGAAAACACTTCAAAATTCTCCAAATACGCAGAGCCTTCCGAATAGAACCTAACGCAAAGGGAGCCGTAGACAACTCAAGGGCCATTAGGCCACGAAGAGACCGTTGGTGATATAGCGTCCCATCAAGATCCAGCAAAATGGCACGAATCTGGTGAAATTCTTTCACAACCCAGATTTCTCCTCACAATCAGGAAAATGAAAATTGATTCTTAAAAGGTCATGAGGACGACATGGAGGGTGAAACACTTATACCCATCCATTTATTCGATGATCGGTCAAAAGCCCCCGTTGAGGTGCTCTCAAGAATTTCTTGAGCGTGAGCTATAGCCATGAAGCAAGATTTGTTCCGCATGGAATTTGTCGGAAGCCTGAATTACTGCCTGAATAGAAAGTTCGAACCAGCGGGAGGCTGAATCCGATATCGGCCGGCCTGGTAATGCGGAGGTATCAATACGCGAAGGGCGGGCATCTGAGCGGGATATTATGTCTTGGGTTACCTGTGAAATACGTAGGTTTTTACGGTTACGGTGAGAGTCCCGACTACTTTCCAACATCCCCATCGCCCACTTTAGAGGGAAAATACTTTGGATTAATTGTCGGCGAGGGAAGATGATTGATCTCCATTGAATCCTATAGGGTTGTAGGTGGATTCCTGAATTATCTACATTTTTCTCTCTTCCCATAATGAAATGGATTAGTAAACATTAGGTAAAAAGCATTATTTTTTGCATTTTTTTGAGGAACGGTAAAGTCTCTAGCATTAAACCCCCTATGCGACTCCATGCTGTTCCAGACTAGTTCTAAGAAGGTGAAGCTAAATGATAGTCCTCTACTCTAAAGGCTGGCATGGGAAAAGGTGATTAGTTGTCATGAGGCGGAAATGCATCAAAGTGATCAATGTGCAAAGGAACAACTTAAACAATGCCATTGAATCGGATGGAGGATTCCGCCAGGATTCCCCTGGCCAACCATCGTGAATTGACTCGATCCCAGTTATACTTACGCCTGTTTCTGAAGGGATACAAAAAGGCACTCACATACATGCTCGGCAAAGCCTTTATATACTCCTAGGCAAAATGTTCATCTAAGATCTTCCAGACATGGCCTAGACTTTTTGGCCACTCGGCAAATCCGATTAGAATTATACAGAATACCGAGGATCCAATCGATCTCCTAAAATAGATATATCGAAAACATCATTAGATTGATTTTACTGATCCAAACCTGGCATTTTTCGAGTTTCAAGAAAATCAGATGCGGTCAAACCTTACAAGGGTTATCTAGAAACAATCAATGCTTTTTGAGCCGCCGAATTCCCTGGACATCCCTCCCACTGGGCTCTTCTCAAGTAAGACCCGCAGGTTCCATGACCTCAGTTTCACTTACTTAGTCTATTCTGTTATCAGGAGCCAAACATGATTGCGGCCATCTCATTGGAGGCCCCATCCCTGCCCCTCATTCAGCAGTTGATTGCCGACAACCGAATGCCGCATTTTGCGGCTCTTCAACGAGAGGGCGAGGTCGTCAGCCTTGACCCGCCATTTCTTGATGGAGCGGTTTACGCCACCCTCTATACCGGTCAACATCTGTCGGAGCACGGGATTTACTCCTTATTTACCTGGTCTGCTCCCGAGCAAAGGCTCCGATTGTCTCACGAGCTACTGTCAGATGACACTCTGTTCCGACGCCTTGACCGAGCAGGCAAACGAGTCCTTGCCATTGATCCACCCGAACATCCCATCCAGGAACTGGCCAACGGTGTCGTGGTGAGTGGGTGTCAGTTTCGATCACGCGTTCACTTGGCTAAGTGGTCGCGTCCTCCGAGCTTGGGCAAGGAACTCTCTAACCTTCTTGGCAAGACACCTAGAGGTGAGGAAACCTTTGGTCAGCCATCGCAGCACCATCTCCTCCACCTGCGGAAAATCCTCCTGCAAGCCCCCAGCCGCCTAGCTCGTGGAGTTGAACGATTGATGGAAGAAAGGACCCCCGATGTACTCTGGTTGCACATGGCTGCGATCCACCTTGCGGGTCACCAGCTTTGGGATATCGCGTCCGTTGACATCATCGGACAGTCCTCAACCGGAATGAGTCTGCTGGAAAAATCCCTGATTGACGTATATCTTGAAGCCGACGCAGCACTTGGTCAAATAAGAAAAACTCTGCCTGACCATGCAGATCTCCTTGTATTCTGGGCCAAGGGAATGGGCCCGGAGACGTGTCGGTCCGATCTTCTTCCCGAGATGCTGGAGCGGATTCTGACCCCCCGCACCATCGTTCACACGTCATCTGGAAATGACATCCTGACGAAGCTGCGTTCGATCGTACCCACCTCGCTTCGATCTAAGGTCGCAGATGCACTACCCGATTCACTTTCACTCCAACTTACAGCTCGACTGGGAACAATCGGGAAAGACTGGAAAGCGGTACGGGCCTTTTCTTTACCCTCAGACGGCCCCGGATTGGTTCGGCTTAACATCCACGGGCGGGAGCGGAATGGAATCGTCACCGCATCCGAAGCAAAAATGCTCTGCGACGAGATCATCGAGGGCCTCAAAACCTTTTGCGACATTGATGGTGAAAAGTGCATTGTGGGCATTGAACGACCCGGAGACCATTTACCTCCCGGCCCCAAACTGGACGGGCTTCCCGACCTGGTTATCCGATGGAGCGACAAACCATCCACGAACCTGCGCGGGGTGACTTCCCCGGTATACGGTACAGTGTTGCGCGAAGGTGCAGGGTCAGGGCGGTCGGGAAACCACATCCCCGGCGCCCGCGCTATTATCGTCCCGCGATCGGGAACGTATCGCACGATCAAGGGCCGAAATCCGCATCTGGTTGATCTGAATGCAACGGTCTGTGCAGCAGCTGGGGTGCCCCACACTGACCTGCCCGGCCAATCACTTCTCGCATATCACTGAGAACTTGCAGTGATGGAGATCCAATCGAATTAACCAATTTTAAGTAACCGAAAGTATAACAAGGTTTCCTAGATAAGTGTCCGATGACTGCTCACCTATGAACGAAATCTTATGTATTCGACTGAATTTTCACTTATATTTCGCTAATTTTTATGGATTGAGACGAACCCTCCCGCAAACTTCGCCAAGAGTGAAGCGCCCCTCAACAAGCTAGAGAGTCGTCTTTTAAACATGTGGTCTGATCAAATTACCGCGTTTTTTTCTCAAAAAGTTGAGGGCGATCCTTCACTCTTCTCATGAACAAAATAAAGGTATTGTATGCCTATCTTGGGTTTTACCGCGATGCCGGAGGAGAACACTCTCCGTTGGGCCTTGCCGAAGAACTTGATCGCGAGCGGTTCAGTTTCGAATTGGTGACGTTGACGCCAACCACCTCCACAATCGGCGCTGCGGTTCAGGCGACAGGTTGCCCCATCCATGAGCTCGGACTGGGCATTCCGCGTTTTTCAGAGCCAGTCCGCATAATCAAGGTTATCAAAGCCTTTTATCAAACATTCCGCAGCATTCAACCGGACATTGTTCAAACGCAATCAGGCTTTTGCAACATGTGGGCCAGACTGGCAGCCAAACTGGCGGGCGTGCCCATCATCATCATGACGGTTAATTTTGATGAACCAAAACCGCGATGGTTTCTGCGACCGCTTATGGGTGCCGTGCATCGCTGGTTGGCTACGAGCACCAAAGCCTACGTCTGTATCGCTGAACATTTGATGAAGGAACAGTTACGAGCCTACGAATGGGATCGTGCCGAAATCATTGACCAATTTTTCGATCTTAAACGCTTTTTGGTGAGCCGCACCAATTTACCGGAAATCCGAGCCCTAACCAATCCCGCTCATCCAGTACTCGGCATTGTCGGGCGGCTAGAATACGAAAAAGGGCATAGGGTGGCAATCGCGGCCATGCGGAAAATCGTGGATGCGATTCCGGGTGCTCGTCTCCAGATCGTCGGGGCCGGCAGCTTGGAACAAGAACTCCGAGATCAAGTGGTG
>JAUIKP010000303.1 GCA_030430725.1 Nitrospiria bacterium | reverse complement strand
GCGTATTGTGGCAGAGCGGTTAACAACTTGTGTGCGATCGACCGATACCGTCGCGCGTTTGTGCGGGGATGAATTTACGGTGATTCTTCAAGGGCTTGAACATATTCAGGATATTCGTCAGGTTGCCCTGAAAATTTTAGAATGCCTTATTCCGCCCATTCGATTGGGAAAAGAAAAAATTCCCATACAAATTAGTATTGGGATTTCGGTCTATCCAAAGGATTCTACCGATCCCCAAGGATTATTGGAAATTGCTGATCAGGCGATGTATCGGGCTAAAGAATGTGGTGGACAGTGCTGGTATTTTGCCACCTCTGAATGGAATGATTAAAAAGGTTTTTTTACTGTTTCACTCTCTCCTGCATTTGTCCCGAGAGCGATACTCCCTCGGTATTCCGGAAAGTATGTTTCTTGTATTTCATTAAGGGAGCTTCCCGAATACTGGATTTGGTTCATCCGTGTGTTCATCCGACTGTGCCTGTCCCCTCTCTTCCAAAAAATCATTGATCCTACGCCTGCTCTCCTGCTTCAGTATCTCCCATGTCCGGATTTCCATCAAAAGCGTTGAGGAAAAGCCACGATCGTTGAGTAAATGCTGCTTCTATTCTGCATTCCCCTTTATTTTGGGTGTGCTGGTTTTTTAAATCCTTCTTTAATACTCCCCTGAATTTTGTGCCATATTGGTGGAAGAGGTTATGGATGGTCTTTAGCCGGACCTTGCCGTGAAATCTCTAACTCTGCAGTACTGCTATGGAATTTGAGGTGATTTGTATGGTTATTTTTCTTCTGGACGATCAGAAATGTTGAGTTATACGTTACTGTAACCTCCGACGAGGAGTTCCTATTGCATTCGGCATGAATTTCTTGGCCTTGTTTTTGCAGATATCCTAATTTAAGTGAACGATCTTCAAAAGATATTTTCGTGGTTTGTTCGCTGTAGTTGAACAAGGAGTTCGCAATATGACTGTTCATTCATCGACGGGCAGAACTTTTGGTTGGGGGATCGTGATCCTGATCCTGATGATGTTGTTGATCACCGGGTGTGGACATCGGTCCAAACATGGCATTCATAAATATGGGAAAAAATCTAGTGCGCCAACCTTGGTGTCCTCAGAGGGAGGTTTTTCGACGGGACCATCGGAACAAGCCATGAGCCAAGATGCACCCGTTGGGGAAGGGTATTTCCCGGAAGGGGCAGGAACTTTGTCCGGCCTGCTTGCGGAAGATCCCTTGATTCGAGAGGACCACCCAGTCGGGTCAGATCTCACGCATTCTGACCTTCCCAATAATTATTGGGAGAATCGAACTCGTGCCGAACAATTGACCTTACAAAGCGGGTTGCGAGATGTGCATTTTGAATTTGATAGCTTTCAACTGAATGAACAAGCTAAGGCGACGTTAGTGGCCAACGCGGAGTGGCTGAAAGCTCATCCGCATGCGGAGGTTACCATTGAAGGGCACTGCGATGATCGCGGAACAGCTTCCTATAACCATGTCTTAGGAGAGAAGCGTGCCATTCGCACCAAAACCTACCTCACCAGTTTAGGAGTCCCCGCTGAGCGGCTTCATGTGATGTCATTTGGCAAAGAGAATCCGGCCTGTTGGGAATCGTCCGAACCGTGTTTCCAAAAGAATCGTCGCGCGCATCTCGTTCTAGATATCAGCGTGGCCTCGACCTCAACGGCTTTTGTGGCCGATCGCCGGGATTGGTAAAGGTCTGTTGCCGGGCATCCCTTTATGGTTTTTGGGAGGATTAAGGAGACTATGCTAAGCCATTATTCGTTTTGGCATCGTTTAAGTGTTCAATCTATCATTGTGGGATTGAGTCTGATCTTGGCAGGGTGTGTCGCTCAGCAGGCCGATGTGGTGCGAATAAAAAGGGAATTGGATGCCAAGATCAGCCAGTTGGATAAAAGCAAAACATCACTTCAGCAAGCCGTGAGTGATGCGAATACGGCCTTAGAAAAAGCGAATACCCTTATTGCGAAACAGCGGGTTGAGATTCAGGAGTTACTGCATGCTCGTGCTGAAGTGATGGATCAAGTTGCCAACATAAAGGAAACAGACATCTCCCAGGTTCGCGGAGGGCTTGAAAACAATCAGAACCAGATCGGCGAATTAACAAAAAAAATGACGCGATATGACGCAGATATGATGGAAGTCAAAACCCGGCTTCAACAATCTGAGCCTCTGGTTCATCAATTGCGAGATCGTTTAGCAGGGGAAGAGCAACTCCTGACAGAGCAAGGAGGGAAGTTAGGCGAATTTCGAACATCGTTGGTGGATTACCAACAGGTGCTGACTTCCCTGCGACAACAAGTGACCCAACAGGAACAGCACGTTATGGAGTTACGCAAACAACTAGATCTCAAGTCTCAACAACGTGATGTTCAGGCGCAGCAAGTCCAGGCGAATTTTGAAGAGATTCGGCGAAGTATACAGTCGGTGGTAGGGACGTTAGAAAAAGTGAGTGTTACCTTCGGGGGACGATTGGATGAACACGAGCAAAAACTCTCTCGTATGGCTGGCCCAGTCGGGAGCTCACTTTCCTCTAATGTTCACACCTCCGAAAGACGCGAGCCGTCGGCGGGGGTAGCTGTACCCCGAGATTTCCTTACTCAACGCACTCCACTCACACCCCGATCGGACGGGATGGAAAGCTCACAATCTACAAAGGGAAATTCTCGTCCAGTTGTGACCGGGGCGGTTGCCACATATGCTCCCTCATCCCAATTTTCAAGGACCTTGCCGGCTCTGGGAGTTAGCGCAGAGCCGGGTTCTTCCGGTCATGCCGATATGAGAAACGCACAGGTGCAATATGACCAAGCAATGTCACTTCTTCGTCAGGGAAAATTTGCCGAAGCTTCCTCCGGGTTTTCGACATTTTTGCGGACATTTGCCGACTCTCCATTGGCCTCCAATGCACAATATTGGTTGGGTGAATGTTATTACGGGGAAAGACGGTTTCAAGAAGCCATCGATGAATTTGAACGAGTCTTTGCCTTTTACCCTTCCAGCAATAAAGTCCCGGCATCTCTACTGAAAATCGCCTATGCACATATGGAGTTACACGAAATGCCAATGGCTCGGTCAGTCTTTCAACAACTTGTACGGACCTATCCCCAAAGTCCAGAAGCCGGGAAAGCGTATGGTCGTCTTCAAGAAGTAGAGGCCTTCCTCGAAAATCCTTCCTAAGCTTCCCATTCCTTCAGTGTAATTTTATCTCTTCTTTTCTCCCAGGGACTATACAGTTATTTTTTTGAGCGGATATTGTTGCCTGTTCAGAAGCGAAAAAATCTGGTCAGCTTGTCCCTGCCATAATTCCCGAGAGCAGAGTCTGGTTTTACGGAAATGCTTTCGTAAGTCCCCGCCCCATACATTCTAGATCACTGGTAGCGGTGCTGAAGTCTGCTTCACGGCAGGTTCGTTAACCTCAAGTTTAAGAAATTCCCTCAAGAAACCGAAGCTTCGCTTACGGGGATCTATCAACTGTTGACCAGGACTATGCTATCTTCGGGCAGGGAACATATTCAGACCTTAACAGGTCTCAGGGGTGTTGCCGCGATTTGGGTTGTGCTTCTTCACGTGTGCTTTGGGGAACCAGATGGGTACTTGCCGGGATTCTATGAAAAAATTCAATGGGGGTTGGGAAGGAATATTCTTCTTCAAGGATTCTATGCCGTTGATATATTTTTTGTCCTCAGCGGATTCATTCTGACGTATGTGCATCGGCACGAATTCGAAAGCCGATTGACCTTGCACGGAGTCGGGAATTTTCTTTCGCTTCGATTGGCAAGAATTTATCCCATGCATTTAGTTGTCGCGGGTGTACTCCTCGGAGCCGCCATCCTTGGAGTTTGGGATCAGAAGGAGATTACGTATGGGGATATCCTCCGGAATGTCACACTCACTAATATGTGGGTTCATCCTTCTTTGAATACCCCTGCCTGGTCAGTGAGTGCGGAATGGCTCGCCTATCTCTGTTTTCCGATCATCATAAAGCTATTGATTCCTATTCGAAGAAGAGACTTTCAACTCCTGATCATTTTCTGCCTGGTTACTGTGTACCCGGTGAGCATTCTGTCCTTCCAATGGAAATGGGAGTGGCATTATGGCTGGGTTGCTGCGGCCCGAGTGTTGAATGGATTTATATTAGGGTGCATGATGTTTTGTATTCAGAAGCATTTTGATATTTTTACGGATTCGTTGCGCGCTTCCCGTTGGTGTCTGGCTGCTTTGTTGGTATTTATGGTTTTTCTGGTATTGGGACTTCCAATTGTGTTTCTGTATCCCCTTATTCCGTTTATTATTGTGACATTGGCAAATGCACAATCGGGAATTGCTCAAGTATTCGGGAATAAGGTTGTTGTATTTTTGGGTACCATCTCATTTGGAATCTACATGGTTCATTACCCAGTATTGGAAATTGTTCGATACGCACTCAATGATTACTATTCAGGAGTGAATTCTGCCCTTTATCAGCCTCTGTTGTGGGTTCATTTATGTGGAATACTCCTTTTGGTGATTGCGGTGGCCTCCTTGTGCTATGTCTGGATTGAAAACCCTTGCAGGAAATATCTCAAACGGAAAATAGGAGCTCGAAAAACCCAGCCCCACCAATTTTTGACTCAGAGTGTCAATGGATAATCCGCCCCTCTGTATAGGGCAGCAGAATTTTATATTCTAGTTTTTTCAAAGCGTGTGGGGGTGATCGTTCTTTGAACGGACAAGATCAGGTTGGGCCGCATGGTCGTCAATGTTGAGCGTCGGTCTTGTGATTGAGTGAATGTTGTCGTCTTGCAAGTTGGGATGTTTACTCTCTTTGATGT
>JAUIKP010000302.1 GCA_030430725.1 Nitrospiria bacterium | reverse complement strand
ATCGATTGGCCTGCATCCGAATGATCAGGGAGATGAAATCCGAGCTGAGGGATACTTGAGACACCACGCACATCGGATCCGATGTGCTGGCGCGTGGGCCTTGAAACGAGGTGAAGTCATGACAACCGAGGAAACCAGACAGGGCCTGCCGCATGGCCGGGATGTCCAGGTCATAGGGGAGGTGCCAAACTCGATTCCGATCAATGGCGGGGCGGGCAGGATGTCTGGAGATTCGATATTCATACAGTTTTTCCTTTGCACTGTAGCGGGCATGAAACGATTCTGGAACCTCTTCACTGGACAGTACAGAAATGTCGTGCGGGAGGGCACTATTAATCGCAAGTCTCCACTTATGAATTGGAAGGGGTTTGTCAGATTGAAAGCTGACGACTTGTCCACGGGCATGGACGCCAGCGTCGGTGCGTCCTGCGGCGATGACAGAAATGCGTTGTTGGGTGATGCGTGTGAGCGCTGTTTCTAGTGCGGCTTGTATGGTTGGCTGATTAGGTTGCCGTTGCCACCCAACGTAAGCCGTGCCGTCATATTCGATTGTTAGTTTAATGGTGGCCATAATGTGAAGGGGAAGGAGGAGGATGAAATGGACGGCGGCGAATTATAGCTATGGTCGTAGAAATCATGAGATTATCGTGGGCTGATAGTCATGGGAACGTAAGGCCAGATGAAGCCAATGCAAGAAGGCGGAGACAGCCTTGGTTATCGGGAAGCAGTTTGTAAGGGGGTAATGTATGATTGAAGCCCCTTAAATATGCCCTTGGCCACTCGCTTTTGATAGGTAGAACTTTGTAACAGTTTTTCTTCTGTTGGATTGGAGATAAAGGCAATCTCTGCCAAGATGGCAGGCATGGTGGTCATTCGCAGGACAAAGAATGGAGCTGTTTTGATCCCATGATCCTTAATTTTATAAAAGGTATCCAGGAATTTTACCAGGGAATTTTTGGTTGTCCATGCCAACTCCCGGGAATCGTCAATTTTTTTATCGGTAAGTTTGTCGGCAAGGATAAATTGCCAGGGTGCGGCATTTTTTTCAAGAGGGGTGCCATTTTCCCGTGCAGCGACGGCCAGTGCACGCGGGTCACTGGCTTCACCAAAATGATAGAATTCCAATCCTTTCACGGAAGTCTGGGGATGGGAGTTAATATGAATCGAGACGAAGAGATCCGCCTTGTGTGTATTGGCGAATGTAGCTCGGTCTTCGAGTTCGATAAAGACATCCGTTTCTCGGGTCATGAAGACTTTTGTGGACCCTTCCTCGGCGAGCAGATCTCGCAAATGATTCGCCACACGTAAGACCACATCCTTTTCTCTTGTGCCTTTGCGTCCCAACGCCCCGGGGTCCTTTCCTCCGTGTCCCGGATCAATCACGATCACCAGATCTTTTTTTATGACAGGCGGGGGTGGGGAAATGACTGGAGGGCCTGGTGTGCTATTGTCTGGCGCACGAGTGGTAAGGGCCGTTTCAGATAGGGGATACAAATCAAGAACGATGCGAGCAGGATTTTTGAGGACATACCACTTATAGCGCTTCCAGCCTTCAATGGGTATGCTAAGAAGAATGGATCCGGAAGAAGTGGTGGAGAAATCCAATCGTAAAGGAAGTGAGTCTGCTGTTGATTTGGCAAGGGCAGGTTTAGCTAATTGCGTATTAGGAAGCTCCAATTGAAATGTTGTGGCAGTGCGATGCTCTTGTGGAACTGGATGGACCGGGCGATTGAGATCTAATACAACACGGGTAAAATGTTTATGGCGATGAGTACGAATATTGCGGATGGAGGTTGACGGTGGAGTTTGTGCAGTAAGATGAATGAGTGGGTGAGCTTCGCCGCCTGAGAAAGGCGGAGTTTCTGTTGCTCCCCCCGGGAAGGGGAGAGATCCCAACAGGAAAAATATGCCGATGCAGGAATAAAGGAATATCATTCGAGTGGAAGGCATAGATGTTAAGCCATTCCTTTCTTTTTTCGCAGAAGATTGCCTTCTTGTCAAGGGAAGAAGTGCTTTCGAAGCAGGTCCTGTTGCAGGTAGACTCACTCATTATGGGTAGATCATGAATTGCCCTATAACCATAAAGGAACCACAGTGACCCCCAGACATTTGATTATCGATGGATATAATGTGTTGGGCGCAATGGGGCTTCCTCCCCATCGGGTCATTGAACAGGGGGAACATCGCCGAGAGGAGTTTATTGTGCGTGTAGGCTTATATGGCCACAGACTCCATAATCCGATCACCTTAGTCTTTGATGCCTGGCAACAATCGGGAACGAGTAGGCAGGTCATCCATCGGGATGGTGTCACCGTTATTTATACGGGCCAGGGTGAAAAGGCCGATGGGGTGATTCAAGACATTATCCGGACCCATGGGAAAGAGGCCGCAGTCGTTTCCTCGGATCTTGAGGTGATAGCTGTTGCAAAAGCTTTTGGGGCGTTTTCGATCAGGTCTCAAGAATTTGTAAAACGCCTGGCTTCTTCCGGTCTTCAAGGAACAGCGGTGGGCCGATCTCAAGGGAGAGCCGCCCCAAAGGATATTGATGAGGAGCCGGTCCGATCAAAAGAAAAGAAAGGCAATCCCCGAAAACTTCCTAAGAAATTACGTCAACGCAATCGGATCATGAAGAAATATTAAAAAGCCGACAGGCATTATTGGTCGTCAGTTCGGCCACACGGGCTAATCCTCCTTCAGAGTCACCATATTTAATTTTTGCAATTTGTTCTGCCACATAGGTGACATAGGCCGATTCGTTTCGTTTTCCTCGAAACGGGACAGGAGTCAAATAGGGGGCATCGGTTTCAATGAGCAACCGGTTATCGGGGACCGTGCGAATCACTTCATGTAACTGGGAGGCATTGCGAAAGGTGATGATTCCCGAAAATGAAAGGTAAAACCCCAGGTCCAATGCACGTTTGGCAAACGCCAGATCCTCCGAAAAACAATGAAAGACGCCGCCTATCTTTTCGGCATGTGCTTCTTGCAGGATGGCCATCGTATCCTCCTGCGCTTCACGTGTGTGAATCACCAGTGGAAGAGCGAGTGATTGCGCCAGTTCAATTTGTTCACGGAATCGTTGGCGTTGGGTTTCTCGAGGAGAGTGATCGTAATGATAATCAAGACCGATTTCGCCGAAGGCCACTACCTTTGGTTGACGGGCCAGTTGCCTGAATTCCACATACCAGTTGGGCTCAATGCGTTTTACTTCATGGGGATGGACCCCGATTGTGGCATACACATTGGGTTGGCTTGCGGCTAATTGGACGGCCGCATGACTTGTGGAAAGATCGCAGCCAATAGTGACAAATTTTCCAACACCGGCTTCCTGGGCCCGTTGAAATATAACCTCCCGATCTGGATCGTATCGGAAATCGTCTAAATGAACATGGGTATCGATCAGCATGAAAAAGTCCTTTCTTGTGAAAACTGTACCCTATCATACCCGTTCAATTTTTTGCAGAATTTCCTGTCTCTGAGGAGAAGGATGGAATAGATATGGGACAACAGTGAATATTGATGAATTCTGGTTTTCGGCTATTAATGGTTGGGCCGGCCAGTTTAGTGGCTTGGATTGGTTCATGCTTCAGGTGTCACGGGAAAGCAATCTTGTGATTCCCGGCATCTTGCTCGTGGGGTATTGGTGTTGGATGAATTGGGGTGAAGCCCGGGTCGCGATCCCCTGTTTAGGGGCCCTTATCGGCTTGAGCGATTTTCTGGGTGGCCAGATGAAATTATTGGTTGGCCGTCCACGGCCCTGCCAGGTTCTCGAGCACATTCATGAATTAGTCGGGTGTGGGGGAGCTTTCAGTATGCCGTCCAATCACGCGTTGAATTCAGGGACGGCCATTAGCTTTCTTATCATACTTTACCCTGCCCTAGGGTGGGTATTATGGCCACTCCTGGGGCTGATTGGATTTTCCCGTGTGTTTCTCGGTGCCCATTATGTTACCGACGTGTTGGTTGGGGTTGGGCTTGGGGCGCTGTTAGGGGGTGGGGTGGGATTTTTGCTGAAGACTCGGGTGTTGCGAAGGAAACATCTTGGAGGTTAGTGATGATGCAGATGAGGAGGTATGAATTCTGTGCCTGGTAAGCTGTTTGTCAGGTAACTAAGATTGCAATGCAGGTCCTCTTGCTCCTGGCATTCGGTTTCCAATTGAATGGTTAAGTGATGAATGCCAAATTTCGAGGAGAGTGTGGCTTGAATGGGCTGGAGTAGTTGATCTTTATCAGGAACCGCCCCGGTGTCTACCAAGACATGACACGTCAACATCACGATGCGGGGTTCAACAGACCAGATATGTAGATCATGAACTTTTCTGACACCGGGTATGTTTTCAATGGTAGCCACTATATCTGAGATTTTGAGGTGGGGGGGAGTTGATTCCAATAGGATATCCAGCGATTCACGAAAGAGTGGCCAACTCCCTTTCACGATAATGATGACGATGAGCAGACTGATCAGAGGATCTAAAATGGTAAGGCCGGTCAGGGCGATACCCAACCCGGCGAGAATGACGCCAAGAGACATCCAGGCGTCCATCACCATATGAAGAAAAGCGCCGCGAATATTCAAGTCATTCTCGGCTCCCCGGTGCAATAACAGAGCAACGACAAGATTGGCAATCAAGCTGATACACGCGATCACCATGACCCAAACGCCAGGGACGTCAACCGGTAAAAACATCCGGTCGAGGGCAAGCACTCCGATAATCCCCCCTGTAAAAATCAACAGAAGGCTATTGAGAAACGCGGCAATGGTTCCAGCGCGGTGATAGCCAAACGTTCGATGTTCCGTGGCGGGTTGGGTGGCCAGAATATGTGCATATAAGGCTAACAAAAGAGAGCCTTGATCGATCAAATTGTGACCG
>JAUIKP010000301.1 GCA_030430725.1 Nitrospiria bacterium | reverse complement strand
GTCGAGCCGGAGGGTCATGGCCTATTGTGTGTAATTGTTTTCAGAGAAAAATGGGTGTGAGCATCCCTTCTCTACACCGACATCTTCACAAGGACGATAATGTGTGAGATCTTGAATGTTTGTGACGAAAACAAACTGCACACTCATGTCGTTTTCGTTATGTACGCAGGCAAATGCCATTTGAACGCATTCGGCATTCTCATTGACCTAGCACGGGTTTACAGGCGCAACCACACAAAATGGTCTTGGCATGGTCTTGGTCCCATCACCGAATCGACTTACAACCAGGATACCTCACAGACGTTCAGACAGTTCATTTGTAGTAAGTTCTTGTGGCAATGGCGAAAATTCCTCGATCTATACCCCAATATACCTATACACTCCGCAAGACCCGTTCCATCAATCAACCCGTTGATATTTATGATTTTGTGGATTTTTGGGACTATTATGTCCCTTCAATTGGGACTGACTTGACTCATTTACGTACTGTGAGACACTATTGTCTCAATGCCCGAAACGACTTCAATAGTAATCATCGGTGCCCCAGATTTGGAAAAAGCCTTAAGTCGGGAAGGCCTGGGAGTTGTCCGGTTGGAAACCCCGGAAAACGTGAAAACCTTGGAGATTGGTTCTCAGGCACGCCTGGTCATACTTGATGGACAGTACCTTGGAGACTCCCTGGTGTTTGACATGATGACAACGATACAGGAACACAGGCCCTATCTTGATGTATTGGTATTTAAGCCGGGAGCCGATGCAGCCTATGTCCATACGGTTTTGAAAAACGGGGCCTCGGATGTCATTTATGAGGACTCACACGAAAAACTGCATGAAGCCATTGAGGCCATTCAGACCAATCAAAAATTTTCTCCGGAAACACCGGATTTGCGTGATACCCGCAAAAGACTGGGAAGCTTTGAAGGGATTCTTAGCCGTAACGGAGTCATGTGGGATATTTTTGAAACCATTGCCCGCACCGCGAGTTCTGACGCCACCGTATTAATTGTGGGGGAAACCGGAACGGGTAAAGACTTACTGGCTCGGGCGATCCACCGGCAGTCCGGGCGAACCGGGCGATTTGTGGCCGTCAATTGCAGCACGATCAGCCCGGAAATTATTGAATCGGAACTGTTCGGCCATGAACGGGGGGCTTTTACCGGAGCCCACCAACAAAAGCAGGGATTATTTCGGTATGCCGATGGCGGCACCATCCTTCTGGATGAGATTGGGGATATGCCGGTTCAAACCCAACTCAGTCTGTTGCGGGTCTTACAGGAACAGACGGTAAGACCTGTTGGATCTCATCATGAAGTCCCAATTGATGCGCGCGTCATTGCCGCAACGAATGCCTCGTTAGCCAACGCCGTCCAAACCGGCTCCTTTCGTGAAGATCTCTTTTACCGGTTGGATGTCATCCGGTTAGAAGTGCCCCCGTTACGAGAGCGACGGGAGGATATCCTCTATATGTTCGGGCATTTTCTGAAACGTGTGTGTGCCGATTATGGAATGGACTGTCCGGAATTACACCAATCCTTCATGGATCTGCTCTTAGAGCAGCCCTGGCCAGGCAATGTGCGGCAACTGGAAAACCTCACGCAACGTCTGGTGTTAAAAGGGCACACTCGGGAACTGACTGCGGAAGACCTGACCGAAGTCTTGTATTCCCAGGATATCCCAGGATCCCTCACACTGGCGGACTACCTCGAGCCACACCTCATTACGCTCGAGAAGGAGTATTTGGAAAACGTGCTGTCAGAAAATAGCGGTCGTATTGCCGAGTCGGCCAATCAGGCCGGAATCAGTCGACGAACACTCCTGCGCAAGCTCAAAACCTACCGAATCAACAAACAATATTTTCGAAACAAGAATGCAGCATCAAATGAATAATCCTGTTTTTTAGGATGCTTTTGGAGGTTGAAGAGGCCAAATACCCTTCCCTTCGCGTAACCAGGTGTTTGGGATAGTAACTCGCAAGGGTCATTCTGTGAAGTCAAAGACCCGCGCACCTGACTTCTCCCTCAACGATGGTGAAACGCCTGTGCAAGGTTCTCACCGGCTTGTTTGAGCACCTGGCTCGTTTTGGCAAAGGCAAAACGGACGAGGTGCCGTCCAAGATCTGTCGCCTGGTAATAAAACGCGCTGCCTGGAACTACCGCCACTTTCGCCTCGGTGATCAACCGGGTGGCAAACGATTGGGAATCACCCTGATGTTCCCAAGGTCCATAGCCGGCTAAAAGGTAATAGGCCCCTTGAGGAACATAGGGCTCAAACCCACTGTCGGTCAGCATCTGCATGGTGAGCTCCCGACGCCGAAGGAATCTCACCCGAAGGTCGGCGTAGTAAGTCTCAGGTAAGGCCAAAGCCGTGACCGCCGCGTATTGAAAGGGCGTGGGCGCACAGATCGTGAGGTAATCATGGACCGTTCGAATCGCCGTCGTCACCTCCTTTGCAGCCAGGACATACCCGAGACGCCATCCCGTTGCGGCGTAGATTTTTGACAGGCCTCCGGTGATGACCAGGCCTTTCCAGTCGGGCGCCAGGGTCGCCGGGGCAATATGCCGATAGGGTTCATAGTACAGATGATCATAGATTTCATCCGTCACCACATAGATCCCATGCCGGTCGGCCAGAGCCAGGATGGTGTTCAGTTCCTCCCGCGTGAAGACATGACCGGAGGGATTATGAGGAGTATTCAGAATAATGGCCCTGGTGCGAGGGTTGATTGCGGACCGCAGTTCATCCAGAGGTACCGCGTAATCAGGTGGACGGAGTGTGACAAACCGTGGCGTCCCGCTTGCAAAGTATACAGCCGGAACGTAATTTTCATGCGCAGGTTCGATAATGATGACCTCATCGCCACTTTCGACTAAGGCCAGCATGGCCGCCACAATCGCTTCCGTCACCCCACAGGTAATGGTGATTTCTGTCTCGGGGTCAAATGTGAGACCGTGGCGTTCGTGCACATGCCTGGCAATGGCCTCACGTAACTCTGCCAATCCCCAGGTCACCGAATATTGATTGTGATCATGGGCAATAGCATCGATGGCGGCCTGCTTCACCACAGGTGCTGTGGGAAAGTCGGGGCGGCCTTGAGCCAGGTTAATGGCCTCATGCTCCATGGCAATCCGCATATTTTCGCGAATCTGCGATGGGCCGATCCGAGCAAGTCTGGAGGGAGGATTGAAGGTCATGGGTGTATTCGTATCACCAAACAGTGGCATGGCTTTCCTTCATATTGAGAAATGAATAAATGCACAGGGAGAACCGGCTATTCCATTCGCCGGCCGTGCATGAATAAACAACATATGAAAAATTGAAGGACCCGTCAGAATAGGAGATCTCAGGGAAGTTCTTCAACTTCCACATGAAACCAGGAAGGAAGGATTATGGGATGAATTCAAAGCGAATGTCCTTCGGATGCTGTTGAATATTTCTCATGTCTTGCATTTTTATCAATTGATGAGTGACAGAACCTCGCACGTGTAAAAACAAGAGAGTGTTCAAAAAGGCTCGTCCAGACCTGTCCTGAGGCTTCTCGAAGGAAAGGCCGCAGCCGTTTGGGCGAGCGGAGCGTACGAAGGAGTACGTGAGCACGGCCACGCGGCGACCTGCCTGCGCGAAGCCGCTCCGGCGAAGGCAGGGAACGCCGCTGGTGGCCTTTTTCAACACTCCCTTAGGGAAGGGGAGCGTCCAGAGTGAGCACCTCCCGCAACTGGTCAAGCAGCTCTTGTTTGCCTTCCCCAGTGTAGGCCGACAGGAAAAGCGGGTCCTCTTCCATGCCCAACCCCTCACGCAATTCACGAAGTGCGGCCTGGCGGCGACCCCTGGTGACCTTATCCGCCTTGGTGGCCACCACCATCACGGGTATCTTCAACCGCATGAGCCACTCAACCATCGCCTTATCCGATTCCTGCACCCGGCGGGAATCCACCAGCACCACCACGCCCTGTAAATTCTTGCGTGTCCGCAAATATTCTTCAATCAGGGGACCCCAGAGCTCTCGAATCCGGTCAGGCACTTTGGCAAATCCATATCCGGGAAGATCAACCAGCATAAACCGTGGGCCGTTCGTGGCAATCTCAAAAAAGTTTATGGTTTGCGTTTTCCCAGGGGTCTTGCCGACCTTGGCCAACCCTTTGTGATTCACCAAACAATTTATGGCCGACGATTTTCCGACATTGGACCGGCCGACGATGGCCACTTCCGGAAGCGTCGGTTTCAAAAATTGCTCAACCGTCCCGCAACTTGCCTTGAATTCAGCAGAAAATATTTTAAATACTCCCACGAGGAGTTCCTCTTTATCATTATAAATGACAGACAAACAGAGAAGGTGACGCCCAGCCTGCATGGCCCATCAACAGGCCATGAGGCCATCATAATCTTAGGAAACCACCGTTTCCCTATACCATTCGTTAAACAGCCGGCTGCCTGCTGAAAGCGTGGCTTCTTCATCCCGAATCCAACGGGAAACTAGCCCCAACGCACACAGCGTATCGGCCACGGGTTTGATCGTCGGCAGTCCAATGGCCCGCGCCACCTCTCTTGGGTTCACCGGTTGGTCGGATTCAATCACAGAGGTCAGCACCTGATGTTCGAGAGGTTCCCGCAGTTGACTAACACAATCTTGAAAAAAAGAAGAGAGGGATTTTTTCACCTCGCTGACAATCTGTGCCGTCGAAACATGGAGTCCTTCCCGCAGGAAGGCAGCCTGCAACACCTTGAAGATATAAGGATGCGTCCCTGCATAGGTGAGGACGGTGGCGTGCTGTTCTGTGAAAAGATCCGGACTGAATAACTGCCGGGCCTCCTTTTCCAAAAATACGGCCAAGGGGATCAACTTCAGTGTGTGTGGCAAATCGCCTCCTCGCACCAC
>JAUIKP010000300.1 GCA_030430725.1 Nitrospiria bacterium | reverse complement strand
ATCCGTATTGGCTGAGAAAATTCCGACGACAACCACTATCCCCGGCATAGTTTTTGTTTCCTGCTCGTCAATCTTCCCTGAGAAATTGTTCGACCCTCCCGCCCCGCATGGCAACGTCTCATTGACACCTTGGTCGGTTATCATCCTCCCGTCGTTGGTTTTTCCACCTTACTTTCGAGGGAATCCGATGTTGCAAGGAGCGAATAATCCTAATCGGCTTCGGTGATCATGATCTAATGTTTTTCGGAATGAATCTGTGAAGCATGCCTTCGAATCCTTTTTTGATATCGGCTGTCCACACAGTCAAGCACGTGGTCGCCTTTCGTCCATTTTTCCAAAGGCATACGTCAATTCAACCGTTGATCAGACGATGTGTTCATTGGGAGGAGAGATGATTCTTAGATGAGATCCTTCCTAATCTCCGGCAGAGGCCGACAACCCCCTATGGCGACATGCCTCCAACGGTGGCCGCTTGAAATAGTCAGGACGTTGCCCCTTGCGGTGGAATGAGGTGTTCTATATGGGGTTCAGCTTGGAGATTTTTGCCGAAGATATTTTGAAGAATGATTTTCCATGGAACTCGCAATGCAAATGTCACCAATTGGTTGATGTCGGCAACGAAACATGGAATGGGGCTGGTGAAAACTCTGAAGGGACAGGACGTCGTCGAGCCAAGTGAGGTTGATGGCCATGCGTGAATACGGCATTTATTTGCGAAATGGTAGCCCACTGAATTGCTTTCCGGCGTTCACGGATAGGGATTGGGGGATTGATTAAAGCCGGGGTTCATGCATGAGGACGAGATCCTTTTCACCCTGAAAAAGGCCTCAAATAGCGGTCACGCTTCTCGCGGGGCACTATGCAGCCCCCAGCCCCGTCCGGTCATATTGGATGGGATGGACGCTAGCGATTTAAGTGCGGGCCAACTCTTGGGGATCAGATAGGGACCACGGAAAGATCAGAACTTCTATCCCTAGGGTCGGGTGGCAGGTGTCGACAGGTGAAGAAGAGAGCAGTGGAAAAAAAAGAGGTTTCAAGTGTTTTTTGGGACGTCAGTTTTTCGCTTTGGACAGCTTGTCTCGCTGAAACGCATCACCATGGAAATAACTGATGGACCGGTGATGGAGGGGATAATTAAGTAGGTGCTGCCCTGTCTCAGATTCGAAAATTCGTGTGCCTCCTGGGATTAAAAGTTGTCATATGGAGATCCCATGAGCAAAACCCAGAACAGGGAATTTTTGAAGAAGAAATGAGTCTTTTTAATTCTAGAGGATCCCAGGAGGTGGGCCTGCATCTCGAAAAGAGCAAAACCTTACAGGTATCTTGCAGAGGAAAATTTTGTGGGCGTTGATTGATGGATGTCAAACTTCGTGACCCAGTCCACGGCATTACAAAGCTCTTGAAAATCCAAGGGCTTTTCAAAGACTCGATTGACGCCGTTTTTAAATGCGCGAAGCCGGACAATGTGGGATAATTGGGCTGTAATCAGAAAAATGGAGAGAATTTCCTGTGAATATTTATGATTGACTTGTTCAATGAACTCAAGCCCGTCCATCTGTGGCATATTGTTGTCGGTAATAATGACGGAGACGGACTCTTTCTGCAAAATCTCAAGCCCTTCCACACCATCTCCTGCTTCTAAACACATATACCCTCGAAGTTCTAAAAATTCTTTCAGACAGGTTCGATGATGTTGATCATCATCAACTAACAAGATTCGGTCTTTGATGGGAACCTTGGGAGGGCCGGATTTTGTTAAATGCTGATACGCGCCTAAAATTTTCATGATGATTTACATTTATTGGTGTCGTAAAGTTTTCTCTCAATAGATGGCGGAGGGACCTTTGAGAAGGTGGCTGATGAGGAGACCAGACTCCGGGTGCGGTCGAAATCGTAGTTCCCCTGAAACCAGTCCCTCCGCCGAGGCTCATATAGTAGTGGCGCTCAATTCCAGTATTGCCAATTTTCAATTTTATAGTCAGGACATTCGACCCACGTCGATCTCCACCTCGTTGAGCTAGTTAATGAAACGGCATATAGAAAAAATTGCTTCGCCTCGGTATCGGGAAGTCACAATTGTAAGGAATGAAATGCAAAGGGTGTTCCATATGATTTTTTTTAATAAAATTTAAAAAAAACAAATACTTATGTTTTTGGTTGGTAAAAGGTTTAATGAAATTCATGCAGGTGAAACCCTACAGGACGAAGTCGACCTCCTTCAGAAGTACAAGTGGCATACGTGAAAGGCGAGGTCGAGAATTCTATGACCGTCAATTTATCGATGGATGATATTCATCCATCGATTAACTGCGGGGGAGCATTTGACGGAGCCTGTTTGAACTTGAGAAAAGCTCAACCAATCTCAGGAATAAAGGAATGAGAATGTTGAACAATGAGCCGGCGGCGTTCCTTGCCTTTGCCGTAGCGGCTTCAGGTCTACGCATTGAAGCGCTTTGACGCGCAAACCCGCAGGCAGGTCGTGGCTTGGAAATGTCACTTACTCCGTCGTTCGCCCCGTTCGCTCAAATGGCCTTGGCCTTTTCTTCAGGAAGGTTTACGGCAACGCTGAACGAATTTTTTAAGCATGCCCTTATTTCCCCTGTGCGGGATTCTGGCACTCAAATGATGAAATGGCAAAAAATGAGAAATATTCGTCAGTCCTAGAAATGTGTGAATGAGGCATGCGTTGAGGTGACTCCTGAGAATGAAACGGAAAGTGCCGGATCTTACATTAGAGTTGATGGGGGCTAAAATAAATCAATTTTTGGCTGATTGTCTAAGAAACCTCATTATGAACTGGTAGGTATAGATTTGGGTTCTGTTTCGAGGTTGCTCATGTATTAGTTAGAGAGTCTTACTTCGGGGAATTATCTTTGGCGGCTGTCTTGGAAACCTTTAGAGAACCCCACAAATTGTTGGGTATTCTCTTCTCATGTTTCCGAATAGTTGGCGAATCCCATTATGTGAAAAATCCTGACGGAGTGGCCTTGAAATCTTCAATAGATTTTCTGGATAAACCAAAAACAGTATCCATAGTTGGGGAAGCCGCCAAACGTGTGTGAAAATAAAGGGAGATGCGACAGGGTAAGGCTTGCTCTAAATGGAAGTACAATGATAAAGATAACAGGTTGTTTCATACGGGGATTTCATGTTGTTTTGTTTGTATGACCCTTGACCTGGATCCTACCTAAAGGCATTCTTAGGTGATGAAGCAGGAGTCGCGGTTAGGAATGCCACATTTGAGTTCTTGACACAATTTGAAGGGACTGCATACAGTTTTGAAATAAGATTATCATTAGGAAAGACAGAATTTTGGCCAGAGAAGTTTTTGAAGGACCTGAGAAATTAACCTGAAGGGGATGTTGCCGAGGCATCCGTCAGTCAAGAAAAAGAAATGGTGGAGGTAAAACATGATCGGAGTATTGTCTTTTTCGAAAATAGGGAAATTTGGCCTGTTTGGCGGATGCCTGATTGCAATAATGGCGGGATGTAGTTCCAAATTACAAACAACGGTAATTAGTGTGACTGAACCTCCAGCCAAGCCCCAGGTTGTAAAGCTTGAGCCTGGGACACCGCATACTGAGACGGTCGTTCAACCACCCATCCAAGCTGAACCGTTCCATGGAATTCCGCCTATGGATATTCCTGTTGAAGAACCTGTCCGTCCGGTTATCCGTCATTCGGCTCCAGCAGATATTTTTGCCACTCCTCGAACCACAGTCTCTGCGCCTCTTGAAGCTCCTCTGGTAGCGGAACCCGTAACTCCTCCGTCTCCTATCATTCCTACCGAACCGGGCCCAGTTTCTTCCCAAGAACCATCAGAAGTGTTTGGAATCCCGCCGATTGCGTTTGAACCGGAAGTGCCGGCACGCCCGATAATTCCTGGAGATGCGGTTCCGCCGGAACAAATGTTGGCTCGGGTGGAGCCCGAGGCGGACAAATCCGATCAGCAAGCCCCAGCACTGCCCGAAGCGATGGAAAAGCAGACGGATGGTCTGCTCAAGTCTCTGGGAGATATTTATTTCGATTATGACCGATTTTCTATTCGGGAGGATGCGATTGCCGTCCTGCAAGAAAATGCTCAAACACTGGCTTCAGGCTTGGCAAATAACAAAATTGTAATCGAAGGACATTGTGATCAGCGTGGTACAGAAAGTTATAATATGGTGCTTGGTGAGCGACGAGCAAATGCGGTGAGAGAATTTTTAGTGGATTTGGGAGTCCCCAGTGAAAATCTACAGGTTGTGAGTTATGGAAAAGAGAAGCCATTTTGCACGGATCAGAATGAAGAGTGCTGGCAGGAAAACCGACGTGGCCATTTTGTCGTACAGTAAGGGGTTCAGCCAATTTTGCCAGAGACGTTTCTTGGAGGACCCCCTTGGATGGAGAAAAGATGAGGCAATTTTTCCCTAAAAGTTTGTCTGGTCCGTTGCTTATATTCCTCCTTTTGAAATATCGTCATTCTCCTGACTCTTGTGCCTGATCTTTAACATCTTGTCCCGTCTCCGGTTCTTCAGTTTTTCCAACCAGAAATGGCTGAGTCTTGATCTTTCCCCAAGATCATCGCTCGGCTCAATACACATATGGGCACCTCTAAAAACTGCTGACAATTTTGTGAGATTCTGGCATAAGTCTGGTCCAAGGAGGATCGTACATGGCTACATCGGACCAACTTGGTTTCTTTGATTTAACTCACCGCTACGATGCGCTTACGGCGAAGGGCGATCCCTTAGCTTAGAACACCTCGCCAAACAGATCCCCTGGGCTGGCTTTGGCAAGATGCTGGAGAAAAGTCTTCGTCGGTCAAAGCGGACCAAGGGAGGCCGACCACCGTTTGATGCGATTCTGATGTTTAAAATCCTCGTGCTGCATGCC